>JAKUQR010000015.1 GCA_022450155.1 Gammaproteobacteria bacterium
TCCTATGCAGGACGCACCTACGAAGGAGGTAAAAAGATTGGCTGGCGCGACGGCCTCAGAGCGCTGTGGTGTATCGTCCGGTATAACCTCGGACCGTGAACTGCAGCCGGGCGCCCGATCAGTTCATGATCTTCCAGCTGCCGTCTGCCTGACGGCAGGCCGTGCCGTAGCCCTGATGGGTTTCACCGCCGACGACGATCTCAGTGGTGAATTCACGGCAGGGCGTGCCATCGGAGGCGACTACGGTTTTAGTCGGGGAGGTGCTGCCGCTGTGACCGGTGTTCGGATTGTTCCACGTCGACGTCGCCCCGTCCGTTGTACTCTCCAGTGATATCTGCAGGTTCTCGCCGGCAAGCAGTCGGTCTTTTTCATCCAGCTGTGCACCGATCCGGTCACCCGCTACTGCGCCGAAAGCAGCGCCCAGCATGACAGCGAGGTTCTTGTGTTTGTGGCCTTTGCCCAGACCATAACCGAGCACGGCGCCCAACAGGGCACCAGTCGCGGCACCAGACTGCTGTTTGTTGATGGTGGTTGAACAACCGCCGAGCAGCAGGCTTGCGCTGATAATTCCGACGACGATACCGTTTGTTTTCATGTTGATGCTCCGGTGAATGGGCTTTGTTTCTGCGTAAATCACCTGGTGGGCCAAAAGAATCCTGCTGGTTCGGCCGCACCAGTGCACACGTGAATGCGTCTATTTTACAGCGTTCGCGGTGATTGGAATGTGGTAAATGCCTGGGTTTTTCAAACCGCCTGACGCTCAAACACAGATGCTGGCCAGTGCCAGCTGAGTGCACAGTGGGCTAAGGCCTTAAGGCCGTAGCTGCCGCCGCAGCCAGGTGCCGAGTTCGGCGCGTTCGGTGTCCGTCATTCCGGTGGCGTTGCCAAGCGGCATGGCCTTGCTCAGCACAGCCTGTGCCATCACCCGCTCAGCTGCCAGGATAACGGTTTCCCGGACGTCGAGTGTCAGCCCCGCGGGCGGGCTCTTAAATCCACGGTGGGTGGGCGTTGCGGCATGACACGCGACGCAGTGCATCTGAATGATGGCCAGGGCGCGTCCATCGGAGACCGATTCAGTCAGGGGCATCGTCTGTCGCGTCGACAGGAAAATCGCGAGCACGACGCCAAGCAGGACAGCCAGGGGCCACTGCCACAGCAGTGCAGAACCACGGGCGCCGGTGTGCCAGGTGTTGAAAAAATGCCGAACCACGCCGCCGATCAGCAGAACGAGTGCGATCACCAGCCATCCCCAGGTGGCTTGGCCTGCGAACAGAAGGGGGTAATGGGCACTGACCATCAACAACAGCACCGGCAGGGTCAGGTAATTGTTGTGCAGCGAACGCTGTTTGGCTTGTTGCCCGAGTTCGGCAGCTGGTTGCCGGCCCGCTTTCAGATCAGCAACTACTTTTTTCTGGTTGGGGATAATAATGAAGAACACGTTGGCAGACATGATGGTGCCGATGACTGAGCCCACGTGTAAGAACGTTGCCCGGTCACTGAAGAGCTGGCTAAGGCCCCAACTGACCAGTACGATCAGAACAAATACTGCCAGGGCGAGCGGACCTGTGTGCCTGCCAACCGTTGATCGGCAGAGCAGATCGTAAACAAGCCAGCCCCCGGCGAGGAAAGCAAGACTGACCATAACCGCAATCGGTACCGAGATATCTGCACGGTCCCGATCGATGAGGAAAGTTTCTGCGCCGAAGTAATACATGACCGCCATCAGTGCAAAGCCCGACAGCCAGGTGAAATAAGCTTCGTACTTGAACCAGTGCAGTTCTTCGGGCAGCTGTTCGGGTGCAACCATGTACTTTTGTACGTGGTAGAAACCGCCGCCGTGGACAATCCAGGACTCGCCGTCGACACCTGTCGTCAATTGCTGGCGACGTCGCAGGCTCTGGTCCAGCCAGATGAAATAGAACGAGGTACCGATCCAGGCGATGCCCGTGGCCAGGTGTAACCAGCGGATAAAAAGTCCAGCCCAATCCTGCCAGGCGATTTCCATATTTGATCAGCTCCGGGTCGGGGTGCCGCCTGGGCGCACAGAGAATGTTCTAGAATTGGACTGTAGAACAACGCTCGACGGCATGCAAAGTACAGCGGTCTGCCCGTCATTTGACGATCGATATCACAGGAGCCCTCCCGGGTATGAACGGCAAACTGATCGCATTTTTCCCAGAGGCGGCCTTTGGCCCGGCACTCAACTCGGTTGGCATCGCGCAGGCCTGCGAAAAACTGGGGCACAAAGCTGTGTTTCTAACCGATCCGGGAATGGGTGGTGTATACCAGGGCTACGGCTATGACGAGCACCTGGTCAACATGTCCGAGCCGATGCCGCCGGAAGAAATGGCCAAGTATTGGTCGGATTTCATCAACGGCCATATTCCAAATTTCGATCTTTCACCGTACGAGCAGATCGATAACTACGTGAAAGAGTGCTGGGAAGCTATTGTTGATACGTCGATCTGGGCGGAGAAAGAACTGCCGGATATTCTTGAGACGCTCAAGCCCGACATGGTCTGTGTGGATAATGTGGTCCTTTTCCCGGCGATCAAGCGCTACGCACAGACAGACAACAAACCTTGGGTGCGCATCATCTCGTGCTCAGAAAACGAGATACCCGATCGTGACATACCCCCCCACCTGTCCGGATGTGGTGCGGATGACCATGACTGTCATGCGCGTTATCTGTCACGCTTTAACGAGATCGTGGGTCCGATTCATGAACGGTTCAATACCTTTCTCCAACAATGCGGCGAACAACCTTACCCGCTTGGCGAGTTCTTCGAGGCGTCTCCACACATGAATCTGTTGCTCTACCCCGAACCGGTCAAATTCAACCGGCGCGAGCCCCTGGACCCGGAACGGTTTCAATATCTGGAGGGCTGTGTGCGGGATGAGGCGGACTATGAACTGCCGGTCTTCGATGCAAACAACGATGCACCGTTGCTCTACGTGAGTTTTGGCAGCCTGGGATCAGGTGACACCACATTGCTGAAGCGGTTGATGAATGCGGTGTCCAAGCTACCGGTCCGCGCTCTTTTTAATGTGGGTGACTACGAAAGCGAGTACTCCGAGATTCCAGCAAACATATCGATCGCATCCTGGTACCCACAGCCGTCTGTCATCGCACAGACCGATGCGGTAATTCACCATGGCGGCAACAATTCATTTAACGAGTGCCTTTACTATGGCAAACCTGCCCTGATCATGCCCTACGTATGGGATGGGCACGACAATGCAACCCGCCTGCAAGAGACCGGTCACGGCCTCCATCTGCACCGTAACGAGTGGAATGATCAGGAACTCGCTGACCGCATCGTGACATTACTGAATGATCAGCCGATGCAAGCCAGGCTGGCGGAAACTTCCGCGCACATGCGCAGCCGCCACGGCCCGACCAAGGCGGCGGGTATTCTCAACGACCTGTTGGACTGAGGCTGTCAGTCGATCACGATCACGTCGTTACGGAATCGGGTCAGTGGCTCGTTGCCGTTTTCGGTGATCAGAAACATGTCGGCGTGTTTGAACCCGCCGACACCGTCTACAGAGATCATCGGTTCCATAGACATCACCATATTGGGCTGCAGAACGTAATCGTTATAAGGACGAATTTCTCCGAGTTCATCACGGCCATACCAGTAACCCATGATGCCGAATGAATGACCGGTGCCAAAGGTTCTGTTCTCCAGCAGGTCGTGTTGTTCATAGATTGGATTGATGACGGCGTCATCGATGTCGCCGAGCCGTACACCGGGTTTGAGCGCGGCAATGCCGGCATGATGGACCTCAACCTGGATCTCAAAGTACTTCTGTACCTCGGCTGATATCGGCCCAAAGACCAGGCTTCGTTCCAGCAGGTGGTAATAGCCCAGGATCATCGGAAATACGTTCAGGCTGAGCAGATCGCCGCTGTGCATCTGTCGATCGGTGTTGAGTCCATGAGCGACTTTGGTGTTTTCAGGGCCCGACTGTGCCCAGCAGAAGGTGCCATCGCATTCATGGCCGGGAAAACGGCGGCAGATTTCCTCTTCCATGGCGGTCACTGATGCCCGGGCGACTTGCACCTCAGTCACGCCGTCATGGACAGCATCGACAAAAGCCTGTGCGCCGAGATCACAGATTTCGGCCCCAGCCCGAATCAGTGCGATCTCTTCATCCGATTTGAGCATCTGCTCACACATCATGGCATAGCCCATTTCAACGAATTCGAGATCAGGAAGTGCAGTGCACAATGCCTTGTGCATGGTGATGCTGACATTATCTTCCTCAATTCCGATCCGCCCACTCGTGATGCCACGATCAAGCAGGACCTGTCGCGCCAGGCCCACCCAGCCGTCTATTGCACTGGCATTGTCAGTGTAGATCCGGATGTCCCTGAAATTGCTGCCATCACCGACCATTTTGGCAGGCCGGTCGTATTCAATATGGGGTGCAATCGCGGCGGGTTCATTCTCTCTTGGGATCACCAGCCCTTGTTCGCGGCCCCAGGGGATCATCCAGAAATTACTGTAATACAAGGTGTTGTGGACTGAGGTGATAAGGACCGCCTCGACGCTTTGATTGTCCATGGCGTGACGCAGGTTCGCCAGACGTCGGTTCATTTCCTGATCGGAAAAATAGCCCATCAAGAATCTCCTGGTAGTTGTTATGCTGCAGTCAGGCTGAAAGTCGTGACGGTGAGGTGATGCTGATGATCATTCAAGCCCCGCCCGGTTGCGCAGCCGCCGGGCCAGCGCACTGTGTCTTGCAACAAGATCGACCTCATCGATGTGGCTGGCCCGGCCGTTTTCCACCTGCCACTGACCGGCGATCATGACGCGATCGGCCCGGTGTGCACCACATTGGACCAGCGCTGCGAGCGGGTCGTCGTGTCCCGAGTGCCGTAGCTCATCGAGTTTGAACAGCGCGATGTCGGCCTGCAGACCCGAGTCGATGCGCCCAAGGTCATCGCGTCCCAGACACCGGGCACCACCTGCCGTAGCCCAGCGCAGGGCATCCGTGTGGCTGACAGCTGCAGAACCTGAGTTGAACCGTTGCAGCATCAGGGCTGCCCTGACTTCTTCGATCGCGTTGGAGGCATCATTCGATGCCGACCCGTCTACCCCCAGGCCGACAGGACTGCCGGCCTGTTCCAGTGAACACGCAGGACAGAGTCCCGAGGACAGCAGCATATTGGAGTGCGGACAGTGGCTGACCGCCACACCCGCCTGGCCCAGCCGGGTGATCTCACTGTCTGAAAAATGAATGCCATGGGCCAGCCAGGTCCGCGCCTGAAGCCAGCCACATTGGTCAAGATAGTCTAGCGGACGCATACCTAAACGGGCTTGGCAGTAGTCGTTCTCGTCCTTGGTTTCTCCCAGATGGGTGTGCAGCCGCAGGTCAAGTTTTTCAGCTAGAAGTGCAGATTGTTGCATAACCTCTTGGGATACCGAAAACGGCGAACACGGTGCGAGCGCGATCTGGGTCATCGCACCAGGACCTGATTGGTGATATGCACCCACCACCCGCTCGCAGTCGGCCAGAATGGTGTCCGGATCCTGGACGACGCTGGCGGGCGGGAGGCCGCCGTCGTCTACGCAAAGGTCCATTGAGCCGCGTGTCAGCACCACCCTCAGTCCGATCTGCCTCGCCATTTCGACCTGGACATCGATTGCCTTTTCAAGGCCTTTCGGGAACAGGTAGTGATGATCCGCGGCCGTGGTGCAGCCGGATAGCAGCAGTTCGGCCAGCGCCAGTTCAGTGGCTGCCGCAAGCATTTCCGGATCCAGGTGGGCCCAAACGGGATAGAGGGCGCCGAGCCAGTCGAACAGTTCCTTGTTCAGGGCTGTTCGCAGCGAGCGTGTGAGCGTCTGATAAAAATGGTGGTGGGTATTGATCAGCCCGGGCAGCACAACATGGGAAGAGGCATCGAACGTAGTGTCCACCGGTGCTGTGGGCGCTTTCCCGGCTGGAATCAGTTCTGTTATGAGCTGATTTTCAACGACGAAACCGCGTTCGGCATTGTCCGCATAGATGGCCAGTGGATCACGAATCCAGGTGCGGGACATGCTTATCTTTTCTACATTGGTCGAGGTACAGAAAACCCGCTCCCGAATCCGGGAGCGGGTCTGTAAATACAACAATCAGCGAGTACTTAATCCGGCAACTTGTCGTCGACGCCTTTGACGTAGAAGTTCATTCCAGCCAGCATGCCGTCGTCGGCTGTTGCACCTGTCGGTACTACGAGTTCGCCGGCCTGGTTGTAGATGGGGCCGGTAAACGGATGAAATGCACCTGTTCGAATCGACTCTGTCGTTTCGCGTGCCATCGTGGCGATGTCATTTGGCATGTTGGTAAACGGTGCCATGCCGACCATCCCGGGTCCCATTCCGTTCCAGGTATCCCCTGAAGTCCAGGTTCCCATCAAGACATCAACCGTTCGTTTGACGTAATACGGTCCCCAATTATCGAGAACTGCGGTTAACTGCGTATCTGGGGCAAACTGGATCATGTCAGAGGCTTGTCCGAAAGCGTTGATCCCGCGAGCCGCTGCTGCCTGAAGCGCCGCAGTACTGTCCGTATGTTGCGTAATGATGTCGGCGCCCTGGTCCATTAGCACCTTGGCGGCATCTGCTTCCTTCGGTGGATCAAACCAGGTGTAAGCCCACACGATTTTTACCTTCATGTTCGAATTTATCGATTGCGCACCGAGCATGAACGCGTTGATGCCACGTACGACTTCAGGAATCGGGAACGAAGCAATGTAGCCGATGATGCCACTCTTGGACATCTTGGCGGCAATCTGGCCTTGCACATAACGGCCTTCGTAGAAACGTGCTGAGTAGGTTGAGACGTTGTCGGCCCGTTTATACCCGGTGGCATGCTCAAATTTGACGTCGGGGAATCGTTTGGCGACCTTGAGTGTTGGCTCCATATAGCCAAAGGACGTGGTAAAGATCAGTTTGTGCCCAGTTTCAGCCAGCTTGGCAATCGCACGCGCGGCATCGGGTCCTTCTGGCACACCTTCAACGTAGGTCGTCTCCACATGATCACCGAGCATATTGTCGATCATCAGTCGGCCCTGATCATGGGAATAGGTCCAGCCATGATCCCCCGGTGGGCCAATATAGATAAATCCAACTTTCAACTTGTCTGCAGACGCAGTAGTGATCGCGCCGAGACTCAACACGGCTGCAAAAATCACTACGACCAGTTTGACGAGGTACTTCATTTTCAATTTCCTCCATTCATGGTGAGAGTTCCAACAGATGTCATTCTGCTCAACGCTCGGCCCGGAACGGCCGGCCCAGACAGGCTGGGGCGTTGAGGCGAATCTTAATGGCATCCCTGGAGATCAAGACTAATACAACTATGGTTGCAATGTAAGGGAGCATTGACATAAAAGCAGCAGGAATACCGAGGCCAGCTGCCTGGGCATTCAGCTGAAGAATCATGATGCTGCCAAAGAGGATCGCACCAAACAGGACTCTTTCAGGTCGCCAGGTGGCGAAAACCACCAGGGCAATGGCTATCCAGCCGCGTCCGGCCGCCATATTTTCTGCCCACAACGGGGTATACACCAGCGACAAGTAACCACCTCCCAGACCTGCCATCAATCCGCCAAAGGCCACAGCGGTGTAACGGATCAACACCACAGGATAGCCGATGGCGTGGGCGGATACATCGGAGTCGCCCACCGCTCTCAAAATCATCCCCGAGCGTGAACGGTTGAGGAACCAGGCCACGCCGGTCAGAAGGATGAGGCCCAGATATACCAGGGGATCGTGTCCGAACAACAATGGGCCCACAACCGGCAGATCCGAAAGCACAGGCAGATGAATAGCCGCAATTCTGTCGATGGTTTCTCCGACATAATCGAAACCGAACAGCGCCGACAGGCCTGTACCGAATATGGTCAGCGCGAGGCCAGTCGCAACTTGATTTGAAAGCAACGTGAGTGTAAGGAACGCGAAGATAAGCGATGCAAGTATGCCTGAGGCTCCGGCTACCAGAAGTCCGAGTGGCGCGTTTCCGGTCACTGCGGCTGTGGCAAAACCAAATACTGCACCAATCAACATCATGCCTTCCACACCCAGATTCAGCACTCCAGAGCGCTCGCAGATGAGTTCGCCGGTGGCAGCGAACACCAGCGGTGTCGCTGCAGTCATCATCGTCATCACGGAAGCAATAATGAGTTCAGGCATGGTTACTCCGTGGCTCTCGAGCTTACGATGATCCGGTACCGGGTGAAGAGATCAAACGCGAGCAGATAGAACAGGATGATGCCCTGGAAAAGGCTGGTCACGGCTTTGGGCAGTCCCGCCGATATCTGAGCCCCTTCGCCACCGATGTAAGTGACTGCGATCGCGATGCCCGCCAGCAGAACCCCCAGCGGGTGGAGGCGACCCAGGAAGGCAACAATGATGGCGGTGAAACCGTAGCCTGGAGAAATGTTCGGCACCAGTTGCCCAATGGTGCTGGTCGCTTCGATCACGCCGGCCAGACCGGCAAGTCCGCCACCAATCAGCAGAGACTGCCAGATCATTCGGTGACCATGAACACCCGCGTGACGGGCGGCCAGTGGGGCTGATCCAAAGACCCGGACGGTGAAACCAAATCGGGTCCGGGCCAGGATGAACCAGGCGATAAAAGGAACAGCCAAAGTGATCAGCGTGCCCAGATGCACACGCTTACCCGAAAACAGGAGCGGCATGGTAGCGGCGTCCGGAAACAACCGGGTGCCCGGAAATCCCCAGCCTTGGGGGTTACGCCACGGACCCTGCACCAGGTGAACGAGCAGCAGCTCTGCGACATAGACCAGCATCAGTGAGACCAGTATCTCGTTGGCATTAAATCGGGTTTTCAGCAGCGCAGGCACTGCAGCCCAGGCCATCCCGCCAAGCGTACCGAGCACCAGCATCGCCGGGAGCAGCAGGGTGCTTTCACTTTCGTAGAAGTAAACAGCCAGACCGCCGCCGGCAATTGCTCCGGCAATGTATTGGCCTTCGGCACCGATGTTCCAGATGCCGGCGCGAAATCCGAACGACAGTCCGATTCCGATCAGAATGAGTGGGCCTGCTTTGACCGCAACCTCGGAAAGTCCCGAGGTGGTCGTCAGCGGCTCCACAAAGTAGATATAGAGCGCTGTCGAGGGATCCTTGCCCATGGCCAGGAATATCACGCCACCCGTAATCACCGTCAGCACGAGGGCCATCAACGGCGACAGCCAGGCGGCGGCAAACGACTGCGTGCTTCTGGGTTCAAGCCGCAACATGATCTACCTTGGGCTGAACTTCGTGTCGGACCCCCATCAATAAACCGATATCTTCAGGGCTGACTTCATCGATAGGTGTTGTGACCGAGAGGGTGCCTTGGGAGATGACAGCGATCCGGTGGGATAGCAGAAAAACCTCATCGAGGTCCTGAGAGATCATCAGCACAGCGGCCCCTGCACTGACCAGCCGCTGGATTTCTTCGTGTATCGCGGCAGCAGCGCCAGCGTCCACACCCCAGGTGGGTTGCGACACCACCAACAGGCTGGGTTGCTGCAGGATCTCCCGGCCCACAATGAATTTCTGCAGATTACCGCCTGACAGACTGCTGGCCAGTGCATCGACACCGGTGGTGCGCACGTCGAAGTTCTGGACCACCTTTTGCGTAAATCGTGTGACCGCCGGCCAGTCGATCAGGCCCCGGTGGGAGAAGTTCATACGCGTATCACCGGTAAGGTAACTGTTGTCTACCAGTGTCATGTCGGCGACGGCCGCGTGACCGATTCGTTCTTCAGGTACGAACACCGCGCCCAGGGACCGCCGTGCTGCCGGATTAAGGCCGATCGCGTCCGTGCCGAGTATCCTGATGGATCCAGCCATCGGCGAGCCGGTTTCCCCTGACAGAGCACCCATCAGTTCGATCTGTCCGTTGCCGGCAATTCCGGCGATTCCAAGTACTTCTCCGGCCCGGACTTCCAGACTGATATCGGTGAGGTTTACACCATGGGCCAGATCGGAGCGCACCTTGAGACCTGACACCGCCAGATGCACTGACGAACCGCTGTCGTTTGGTGACAGACGTGAGACCTGCCGCAATTTTCTGCCGATCATTTTCTCGGCCAGCGATCGTGCAGTCTCCTGCGCCGGGAGGCAATCATCGACCCGGCGTCCACCACGCAGGATCGTCGCCCGATCACACAATGTCCGGACCTCTTCAAGCTTGTGGCTGATATACAGAATCGCCCGGCCCTCTTGAGCCAGCGTACGCAGGGTTTCAAACAGGATCTCGGCTTCCTGCGGTGTGAGTACTGAGGTGGGTTCATCCAGTATCAGTAGTTGCGGGTCTTGTAGTAGACAGCGAACGATCTCAATCCGCTGTCGCTCACCCATAGACAGATCATAAACGTGGCGGTCAGGTTGCAATGCCAGACCGTAGGCACTGGCGGTTTCCTGCAGCCGTGCTCTTAAGTCTTCAGGATCTTCAGGGGGCAGGGCCAGCGCGATGTTCTCCAGTGTGGTCATCGCTTCGAACAGGGAAAAATGCTGGAACACCATCCCGATGCCCAGTGTCCTTGCCTGGGCTGGATTTGCGATCCGCGTCACCTTGCCTTGCCAGCGAATATTTCCCTGGTCTGGACGCAACACGCCATAGATGATTTTGACCAGGGTGCTTTTGCCGGCGCCATTTTCACCGAGCAGGGCGTGAATCTCGCCGGCCGCAACATCCAGATCGATGTTGTCGTTGGCGATGCAACCCGGGAACGATTTACAGACGCCGGTCAGTGACAGCAGCCGTTGTTCAGTCACTCGTTCGATCCTTGGTCAGTGGTGCTGGGTGTGTTGGTCATTCCAGTGCGATGCTTGAGTGCCGCCCAGTAGCAGCCAGCAGATCAATAGGGGATCTTATCCTGTTTTTCTGTCCACTCGCGCATCGCTTGTACTGCCTCTTGATTTGGGCAATGGACAAGTGGAATGCGCCGATCGGTTAGATCACGGGTGACCTCCTGATAGATTTCCGCATCATCGAATCCAATCCGGGCAGCATCGTTGCGGGTGTTTGCATAATAGATGCGGCTGATCCGGGCCCACCAGATCGCGGCAAGACACATCGGACAAGGCTCGCAGCTGGTGTAGATCAGCGCGCCCTCAAGGGTAAAGGACCCAACCCGGCTGCAGGCATCCCGTATAGCGACAATCTCGGCGTGGGCGGTTGGGTCAGCGGTAGACGTCACTCGATTCCACCCCTCACCGAGGATGCTATCGTCACGGACAACAACGGCCCCGAATGGCCCGCCTTCGCCAGCAAGCATTTTCTGCCGTGATATCTCGGCGGCACGCTGCATATAAAGGTGATGACTGTCTTGATCCATGATGCGCTCAGTTCGCGGTGGGAGTGATGTTGGCGCCCTGCACGGAAGGCGTGAGGTCGAGCGTAGCGGACTTCATGTTCAGCGTGAGTACTTCAGACAGTGCAGCCAGGGCAATCACGCCGGGTTCTTTCCCCTTCGGGCCGGAACTGCCGATGGGGCTGGTCAGCCGGGCCAGAGACTTCTCCGGAACATTGTCTTTTCTTAAGCGGCTACGGAATCGATTTGCCTTGGATCGGCTACCGATCAGGCCGACAAAGACGGCACTATTTTGTGTGAGCAGTGCATGGCACAAGGTGTAGTCCAGTTCGTGACTGTGTGTCATGACGAGAGCGGCTGAGCCTGACGACACCCTGGCCGCGGCTTCTTCGGCCGAGTCCATACCCATGACTTCGATATTATCTGCGTTCGGGATGAGCGCTCGTTGATTGGCTCTGCCATCGATGACAGTCAGGCGAAGCGGCAGTTGTGTTGATAGGGTGGCGACGGCTTGACCGACATGACCGGCACCAAACAAAAACAGACTCAGACGGGTATCGGTGAGCAGCTGAAGATGTACGCCAGTTATGCCCGACAGGGCGCCATCGTTTGTGATGATCCGGGGTGTGGCAGCGGGCTCATTTGACTGGAACAGTACGCTGTATTGGTTGTCAGCTACCCGCGCCGATTCAGCGGCCTGCGCCAGCCAGTCAGTTGCTGACATGTCGAGGGGTTCGAGCATCAGTGTGACATGACCACCACAACACTGCCTGAGGTCCGGACCCAGTGCACAATGCAGTGAACTACGCTGCCAGGTACCGTGTCCAGCCAGCATCGCCCGGGCCGCTTCTTCGGCCAGCCGTTCAAGTTCGCCGCCGCCCAGGGTGCCGGACTGTTTGTCATCTGAGACCAGCATCCAGGTGCCGCTGTCCCGAGGCGTCGATCCCTTGTCCGCGGTGACCATGATCAGCACTGCACGCCGGCGTTCTGTGATCAGTCGCTGCGTCGTGCCGATCCAGTCAACCGGTCCACACGCACTCATCGATGAAAGATTGACGGTATTCATTGGCAGTTACGATGGCTGCAATGACTGAATCGCGTCCAGTACGGCTTCGGGTGTTGCCGGCGCACGCAACTGTGGCAATTCACCAGTATCGCTGATACTGGAGACCGCATCCGCGATTGCCTGGTGCACGGACAAGGCCAGCATCAGCGGCGGCTCACCAACCGCCTTCGAGCGGTATATCGTCGCTTCGATGTTTTCACTGCCCGCGTACATGTCCAGCCGAAAGTGCTCAGGCCGATCGCTACATACCGGTATTTTGTAGGTCGATGGTGCGTGCGTCATCATCCGACCGTCACTGTCCCACCACATTTCCTCAGTAGTCAGCCAGCCCACACCCTGAATGAAGCCCCCTTCGATCTGTCCGGCATCGACTGCAGGATTAAGTGAACGGCCGACATCGTGGAGGATGTCGACTGCAACGACGCGGTTTTCACCCGTCAGCAGGTCTACCACCACTTCAGAAACAGCCGCGCCGTAGGCAAAATAGTAAAACGGCCGTCCGCGGGCTGTTTCGGCATCCCACCAGATTTTCGGTGTGCGGTAAAAACCAGTCGCGGAAAGTTGGACCCGGTGCAGGTAAGCCTCAAGTACAAGTTCAGAAAATGCTATCCAACTGTCAGCGATGCGGACCTGCCCGCGCTGGAACTCTATATCATGTTCAGCGACGTCGTAATGGGTGGCCGCAAAAGCGGTGAGTCGTCGACGGATTGTGCGGGCGGCATTTTGTGCGGCCATGCCGTTGAGATCTGTCCCTGACGATGCGGCCGTGGCAGAGGTGTTGGGTACTTTACCCGTGTGTGTTGACGAGATCTGAACCTGGTCTATGTCAATCTGTAGTTCGGCGGCAACCACTTGTGCGACCTTAATCAGGAGCCCTTGTCCCATCTCAGTACCACCGTGGTTCAAAAGAACGCTACCGTCTTTGTACACGTGTAACAGTGCACCGGCCTGGTTGAATGTCGTGTTGGTAAAAGAGATGCCGAATTTGACCGGCGTCAACGCGAGCCCACGCCGCAGGTATGGGTTTGAACTGTTGAACGCTTTTATAGACTGGCGGCGCTCACGGTAATGACTTGTCGATTCCAGTTGGTCAACCAACTCATCAAGAATGAAATCTTCTACCTGCATGTGGTAGGGCGTCAGGTTGCGGTCTTTGTGCTCGTAAAAGTTAAGCCGTCGCACATCCAGGGGATCCAGGCGGCGTTCGTGTGCTATGGCCTGAATGATCTGTTCTGCGATAAGCATCCCCTGCGGCCCCCCAAATCCACGAAACGCCGTATTGGATACCGTGTTGGTCTGACATCTGTCGGACCTGATGCGCACGGCCGGGTAATAATAGGCGTTGTCGGCGTGAAACATCGCCCGATCGTTCACTGGATCGGAGAGGTCGTGTGAACAGCCGCAGCGAGAAGCCATGTGGATGTCAACGCCGACTATCCGCCCATCTTGGTCGTAGCCGACTTCCCACTGACTGTGAAAGTCGTGCCGTTTGCCCGTCATGATCATGTCGAGGTCCCGGTCCAGCCGGCATTTCACGGGCTGTCCGGTTTTGGCGGCAGCCAGAGCGGCGAGCACCGCCCATTGGGCAGCCTGCGTTTCCTTGCCACCGAATCCGCCCCCCATTCGCCGCACCTCTACGGTCACAGTGTGATCCGGCAGGCCCAGCACCTGTGCCGCGGCATGCTGAATTTCCGACGGGTGCTGGGTGGAGGCATAGATGTGCACGCCGCCGTCTTCTTGTGGGATCGCCAGAGAAACCTGACCTTCCAGATAGAAGTGGTCCTGACTGCCGCTGACGGTGGTGCCGTGCAGGCGATGGGGGGCTTGTTCGATGGCGGCCTGCCAGTCATTACGTTGCATTTGCTTGGATTCACTGACGAAACTCTGGGTATTCAGAGCATCTTCGATCGTCAGGATCGGGTCTTCCGAATCAATGTCTATCTTGGCCAGGCGCGACGCACGGCGGGCGTCCTGGTAACTTCGTGCAACCACCGCAAAGATCGGTTCACCGAAAAACCGGATGCGGTCTTTGGCCAACAGAGGATCGTCCCCGGCGTGTGTGGGACTGATATCAAGGGTTCCCGGTACATCGTCTGCGCGCAGTACGGCAACAACGTTTGCTGCAGATTCAACAGCAGACAGGTCCACACTGCGCAGCTGCCCACAGACCGCGTTGGCATACCCGGGGACCAGATGTAGCGTACCGCGGGGTTCTGGTATGTCGTCGATATATAGCGCTTCCCCGGTCGTGTGCTTTACGGCACTGTCGTGGCTGAGTGCTGCGCCCAGTATCGGTGCGCTATCAGACATGGGTGAAGGCCTGTGGCGAAGAAAACTCATAAACAGATGGCACGTCGGCCACGCTCAGAAACCGGAAATACTTCTCGAGCAGGTTCGCGGCAACCGTCCGGCGGTAGCGGGCACTCGCGCGCAGATCGGCAATAGGATCAAAATCCTGTTGCAGCGCATTTTGCGCCTCGGCCAGTGTTTCCTCATCGAGGCGGCGTCCTTCCACTGCCGCTTCGCAACGACATGCCCGACGCGGTGTGGGGGCCATTCCGCCAAAACAAAAGCGGGCGCTGTGAACAACACCGTCGACCAGTGTCAGGGAAAATGCCCCAAGAACCGCGCTGATATCCTGGTCGAAACGTTTCGCGATCTTCCAGCACCGAAAGTGTGGCTGTGGCTGTACCGAGAGCACGACCGACGCCACATATTCGTTGTCTGCGAGATCCTGTTGTCCATAGTCGACGAAAAAATCTTCCAGCGGAATCTCTCGTTGTCCACTGGCGCTACCGATTCGCAGTGTTGCGCCCAGCGCGATCAGTGCGGGGGGTAGATCGCCGATGGGCGAGCCGTTCGCAATGTTGCCGCCAATGGTGCCCTGGCTGCGGACCTGACGCGCGCCAAACCGGCGCAGCAGGAGCCCAAGGTCCGGTGCAAGGCGGGTCAATTCAGGCTCTGCACGCTGTAGTGAAACCGCGGCGCCGATCTCGAGCTCGTCTGCTCGGCGATTGACGGTTTTAAGGCTTGATATCTGTCCCAGATGGAGCAGCGTAGTGAGCTGCCGCCCCTCTTTTGTGATCCAAAGACCAATATCAGTGGCACCTGCGAGCAGGGTCGGTGGTGAGTGCTGGTCCGAAAGGTACGTGGCGAGTTCCGCTTCTGTGCGCGGTGCTGCAAACAGGCCCGACTCACATTCGACATGCAGTGTTTCATCCTGTTTTTGCCATTGGCTAAGTATGGACTGAACGGCGGTCTGCTGGTGTGACCAGTAGTCCGGTAACGGCTGGTTACAGGCCTGGCGGGCCGCATCGATAATCGGCCCATAGCCCGTACACCGACACAGGTTGCCTGCGAGATGCTGGTCGATCTGTTCCCGATCAGGTGTTTGGATTGAATCCCCATGACGCATATCGAGTTGCAATGCGGCGATCGACATCACGAAGCCCGGCGTACAGAAGCCGCACTGGGAGCCGTGGTGGTCAATCATGGCTTGTTGGGCTGGGTGAAGGGTGTCCGACGCCAGGTGCTCAACCGTCAGCACTTGTTTCCCATCCATCATGCCCAGCAGCAGGATGCACGCGTTGGCTGCCGTGTACTTGAGGCTGTTGTCGTACAACTCAGCGATCAGCACGGTACAAGCCCCGCAGTCGCCTTCGGCACAGCCTTCTTTGGTCCCGGTCAGGCATGCTTGGTTTCTGAGATAATCCAGCAGCGTGAGACCGGGATCATCCATACTGATTTCAAGCGGCGTACTGCCGAGGACAAAGCGGACCTGATTTCTACGGGGTTGCATGAGTCTGACTGTCCGACGGGGTGAGGGTTCAACTCCCCCGGTAAGTGCTGTACCCATAGGGTGAAATGAGTAGAGGCACGTGATAGTGGCTCTGCGGTTCAGCAATGCCGAACCGAATGACCACCTCATCCAGGAAGGCTGGGTCCGGCAGTTCAATGCCGGCGTTTCGAAAATACTCCGCGGCATAGAACACCAGTTCGTATATGCCTGACACGAGATCTGCACCCTCTAAGATCGGTCCGGCATTCCGCCCGTCTACATTGGTGCGTCCTGTGGCAAGCACCGTGCGTTCGGGGTCGGCGCGATACAGGGCCCAGTTCATATTGTCCGCCGGTTTTCCGCGGGCCGTATCCAGCACGTGAGTTGTCAGTTGTCCCATTCGGTTGCTCCGGCTACAGTCGGTCCTATCGGTTGCGAAGAATCACCGATACGCACGGCAAGGCAACTGGAAACCTGGCCACCAGCCGTGTCTTTTCTGCAACTTTAAACATGTTTGACTCGGAATTCACGAAATCCAGTAGTCATCACATCCCACCAGAATGCGGTGGGTTTAAAGGAGATAGGCAAAAGCGATGACCCCAAAGGATGTCTACCCACGTGACCTTGTTGGCTACGGGCGGTCTGTACCCGCCGCAAACTGGCCTGATCAAGCCAGGCTGGCACTTCAGTTTGTGGTCAACTACGAAGAAGGTGGTGAAAACAGCATATTACACGGTGATCCGGCGTCCGAAGCATTTTTGTCCGAGATCGTCGGTGCTGCGCCATGGCCTGGCCAGCGACATTTGAGTATGGAATCAATCTATGAATACGGCTCACGTGTCGGGATCTGGCGTCTTTTGGACCTTTTCGAACAAAAACGGATTCCGATCACAGTTTTCGCCGTCGCGATGGCGCTTGCGCGGAACCCGGCGGTAGCCGACGCTGTGGTTAGTGCGGGGCACGAGATCTGCTCACACGGCTACCGCTGGATTGACTACCGGGACGTACCGGAGGCGACGGAACGAGAGCATCTGTACAAAGCTATCGAGATCATTGAGCAGCTGACTGGTGAACGGCCATTGGGCTGGTATACGGGCCGGACCAGCGAGAACACCCGTCGCCTGGTGGCTGAGGAAGGCGGTTTCCTTTATGACGCTGATGACTACAACGATGACTTACCCTTTTGGTCAACGGTCAACGGTCATCAACACCTGGTTGTACCCTATACACTGGATGCCAATGACATGCGGTTTGCAACTCCACAGGGGTTTAACTCGGGTGATCAGTTCTTCAGCTATCTAAGAGACACATTTGACACATTGTACGAGGAAGGTTCCCGCATCCCACGGATGATGTCGGTCGGTCTGCATTGCCGCCTGGTCGGCAGACCTGGTCGGATTCGGGCGCTGGAACGGTTTATCGATCACGCCCAGAGCCACGAAGGTGTGTGGTTCTGTCGACGGATCGATATTGCCCGGCACTGGTGGGAACACCACCCGGTTGTCCAAGGTTAATGGTGACGGGTGATCGATTGCAGAACCAGCGTAAGCCCAGTGAAATGGGTCGCGAGGATTTCATCGCAGTGTTCGGTCATGTCTATGAGAAATCCCCCTGGATTGTCGACCAGGCCTGGGACCAAGGTCTCGCGATTACCGAAGATACGCCTGAAGGTCTGCGCCTGGCCCTGGCCGCAATAGTCGAGGAGGCAGGTCCGGAACTCCAGCTCAGGCTGCTGCGCACACACCCTGATCTTGCTGGCAAACTGGGCGTGGGCGATGTCCTGACGGCCAAGTCCCGATCTGAACAAGCCGGTGCGGGACTGGACCAGTGTACAAACGATGAATACGCTGAGTTTCAGTCTCTCAATCAGTGCTACACCAAACAATTTGGATTTCCTTTTATTCTTGCGGTACGCGGTCGCAATAGGCAGCAGGTGCTGGAGAATTTCCGCAGCCGAATCGACAATGATTGTGGCGATGAATTTGCCGAAGCGCTCAGACAGGTGCATCGTATAGCCTGGCTCAGGCTGCAGGAGATCGAATTCTACGACTGACGGTAGACACTGAGCACAGAACTGGGCTGTCTAACAGGCCAAGTGGTGACTGCCGTGGGAGTTCGCTTAGAATGCGCAGTGCTGCAGCTGGATTTTCAGAGCATGTCTGAACACAGTTTATGTTCCAGCCTGTCCGGGGTTCTGCCATAGCGACGATGGATCCTGGCCTGGGATTCATCGGCAGTTGATACCGCGATCTACACAGTCCACTTTGAATCAGCGAGGAAGCGCAACTATGGCATTGACGCCAGACTTTGGCCCCAGAGACATTTATGCACAGGTCGAAAAAACCGCGATTAAAGGTCGCCACCTGACTTTTATCGACGACCTGTCTGCGGATGAACTCGACAACCTTTTTCTGACCGCGGAACTGCTCGAGCCTTACTGGCGGAGCGGTCTGGAACTGCTTCGGCACAGGATTTTGTGCACTTTGTTTTTCCAACCCAGTACCCGAACCCGGTTTAGTCATGAGACGGCCATGTACCGCCTTGGTGGCAACGTTCTGACGGAGTCCAACCCGCTGGTTAGTTCGTCTGCAGCAAAGAACGAATCCCTTTACGATTCGATCCGGGTAATCTCGCAGTATGCCGATGTTCTTGTACTCAGACACCCCGATGATGAAAGAGTGCTGGCAGATATAGAACTTCTAGCGGCTGACACAATACCGATTATCAGCGGGGGTTACGGCAATGTGACGCATCCCACACAGGGCCTTCTCGACATGTACACCGCGTGGCGGGTTTTGGGCGGTGATTTTTCGGCTATGAGCGTGATGATCGCCACGCCCGACCTGTCGCGGGCGCGTTCCGGGCAGTCCTTTGCCCTGGGCCTGGCTCGAATGGGTGCCAGGATTGTGTATTCCGGTACGACCGGCCTACGTACACCGGATGTCATCCGTGAAAAACTCGACGGGATGAACGCGACCTACGTGGAACACAATGACCTTACGATTCGGCAACAGGAGGATCTGATTGCCGACGAGGGTATAGATCTGTTGTATCTGCCGGGGTGTTCAGTCAAGAAAGGTGATCCAGGGCGGGATGACTTCATGAAAAAGATGGAGGAATACTATTTCACCGTTGACGGGCTGGAAAAAATCCGTAAACAAAGTGGAAAGACTGTGGGTGTTATGCACTCGTTGCCACGTAATGAAGGAGAATTCGACTTCTGTATCGACCAGACAGCACACGAACTGTATTTCAAGCAGATCGGTTTCTCTGTACCACTGCGTATGTCATTGATTGCCAATATCGTCGGATTGACCTGACTCTGTCTTTGGGCGTTGAGCAAATGCCGTCAGAACCTAAGGTCGTCATCATCGGTACCGGCGGAACCATCGCTGGCCGCGCCGATTCGGCTACTAACCTCGCTTACAGTGCAGGTCAGTTGTCGATCGAGGATCTGCTGGAGGTCATTCCCGATCTGGCGAACGTTGCACAAATCAGTGGGCAGAACCTGTTTTCTTTGAATTCCAAGGATATGGGCCCTGCCCAGTGGCAGTTGCTCGCCCGGACGATCAGCGAGGAGGTCAGTAGAAAAGACGTGTCCGGTGTGGTGATTACCCATGGTACCGATACACTTGAGGAAGCAGCGCTGTTTCTGCATCTTACGCTCCGTACCGATAAACCAATCGTTTTGACCGGCAGCATGCGTCCGGCAACAGCACTGAGTCCGGATGGACCTGCCAATCTTTTCCACGCGGTGCAGGTGTGTGCGTCGGCAAAAGCTAGTGGCCGGGGTGTCTTGGTGGTGATGAACGGTGAGATTCTGCCCGCACTGCACCTAGTCAAGCGCCATTCCATCGCCACAAATGCATTCACTTCATCGCCCGCCGGGCCACTGGGGCGGGTCTATTCCGGCCGCACCTCCTTTTTTTCTGGCCCGACTAAAGTAGCGCTGGCTGGTGCATTTGGTATCGCACTGGCCAACGACGTGACGTTACCGGCTGTGGATATTCATTACGTTGCCGCTGGCAGTTCGCACGCGGGACTGTTGTCCTGTGACTGGACAGAGCGCAACGGCCTGGTGATAGCCGGCTTTGGCAGTGGGGAGATTCCTGACGGGCTGGTGCCGGAGATTAACCGGCTGGCGGACGAAGGCATAACCATTGTTGTATCGTCCCGTGTCGCCGGCGTTGTAGTGTTGCCCGAAACGATGACTCTGACAGAGGGGCACCACATCGTAGCTTCGCGCCACCTGAACCCGCACAAGTCTGCACTGCTGCTTTCATTGACACTGGCAGCTGGAAAAGATGTAGCAGCTACTTTTATACGCACCGATGCAGACGGCTAAACCGCAATGACTTCACCTACCCACTCACGGGAACTTCCTCCTCGGTTGTTGATCGCAGTGGGTGGAAATGCCATTCATCCGCCGGGCATTAAAGGCACATCTGAAGAACAAATGGATTCAGCCGCCCGCGCGGCCCAGACACTGTTACCCATTCTAGAACTGGAGCGTGAACTGATCGTTACGCACGGCAATGGTCCAGGTGTCGGCAAAACAATGATGCGTCAGGCCCTGGCAAGACATCGGGTTGCACCCATGTCGGTTGATATCTGTGTTGCCAATACACAGGGTGTAACGGCTTATCTGTTGATGCAGGCTTTCGAGAATGCGCTGCGCGGCGTTGGTAACCCAAGACACGCTATCGGCCTGGTTACACAGGTTGAGGTTGATCCGGCAGATCCTGCATTTAGACACCCGAACAAGCCCGTAGGATATTTTTTCTCTGAGCAAGAGGCACAAGAACTCGAAACTGAACTCGGTTGGGTTATGCGCGAAGATGCCGGCCGTGGATGGCGCCAAGTTGTGCCATCACCTGAGCCCAAACACATCTGCGACATCTCGCTGATCGATGGACTGGCCAGTCGCGGTACGATTGTGATTGCTGGCGGCGGCGGCGGTATACCGGTTGTCAGAGATGCCCACGGCATACGCCGGGGGATAGGAGCGGTGATCGATAAAGACCTGACTTCACAGCACATGGCCAATGTACTGGGTATCGAACACATGTTGATCCTGACCGCGGTGCCGCGGGTGGCACTGGATTTTGGCGGGCCGAATGAAAGGGAGATTGCCCAATGCTCGGCCCCACAGATGAGACAGCACCAGGCGGACGGGCACTTTGCACCGGGAAGCATGGGACCAAAGGTCGAAGCCGCAATGAGATTTGTTGAGCAGGGCGGCAGACGTGCGATCATCGCCCACCTCGAGCAAGCACTGCCGGCATTGATGGGAGACGCCGGTACCCACATTATTGCCAGCGACTGACAACCTAAAAGATCTGGAAAACAATCATGAGTAACAGCACAAATCCGGGGCCGAGTACCCTGTTTGAAGAACTTGATCCAGAACCAAGACTGCTGATGGGACCCGGTCCCGTCGATGTCTATCCCCGGGTTCTACAGGCAATGTCCAGGGCCATGCTTGGGCAATTTGATCCGCAGTTCACTACCTATATGAATCAGGTGATGGCGCTGTACCGACGGGTGTTTCGTACTGAAAACCAGTGGACTCTGCTGGTTAACGGGACAGCCCGTTCAGGGATCGAGGCTTGTCTTACTTCGTTGATCTCGCCCGGGGATAAAGTGCTGGTACCGATTTTTGGCCGCTTTGGACATCTGCTGACCGAAATCGCACGGCGTGCCGGTGGTGATCTGGTCAACATAGAAACTGAGTGGGGTACGGTATTCGACCCCGAGCAGGTCACTGATGCGATTCGTGCGCATCAACCCAAATTGGTGGCGATGGTCCATGGTGATACGTCAACGACGATGCTGCAACCGCTGGGGGATGTCGGACGCTTCTGTCGTGAAGCCGGCATTCTGGTTTATGCCGACACCACCGCGACACTCGGCGGTAGTCCGGTGGAAACTGACGCCTGGTGCCTGGACGCGGTGTCCTCGGGACTGCAGAAATGCATGTCGGGACCACCCGGTACGTCACCCGTTACTTTGAGTGAACACGCAGTGGACAGGATCAACGCCCGCAAGCATGTCGAGGCCGGTATACGAGGCGCGGACAGCGTAGATGCTGAAGGTGCGATCATTCAATCCAACTACCTCGACCTCGCCATGCTGATGGATTACTGGAGTCCTTTGCGTCTGAATCATCACACCGAGTCGACTTCTATGCTGTACGCTGCCCGGGAATGTGCTCGAGTAGTTCTCGGGGAAGGATTGGAAGCCGGTTTCGAGCGCCATAGACTGACTTCGCAGGCGCTGCGGGCGGGGTTGGCTGCAATGGGGCTTGGCCTCTTCGGTGATACCGAGCATCGAATGGCCAATGTGACCGGTGTCTACATACCCGAGTCGATCGAGAATGGCGACGCTGTTCGTGCCGCGTTACTGGACGATTTTGGTATAGAGATAGGGACATCATTTGGTCCACTGCATGGCAAGATCTGGCGAATTGGCACTATGGGGTACGGCTGTCGTAAAACGAATGTTCTGCGCTGTTTAAGTGCGCTGGAGACTGTTCTGCGGCGAAATGGCTATACGGCTACTTCCGGGGCGGCTATCGATGCGGCCTATGAGGTCTACAGTGGTGTCTGACCAGAACGACACACCGGCTGGCGGAACTATCTCCTCTGAATTGCTGCACTCACCCCCCCGGGTCGTCAACGTAGGGCTTGCTGTTTTTGCAGCAGACTTGGATGCTCAGGATGTCGACGTTGTTCACGTTGATTGGCGACCCCCGGCGGGTGGGGACAAAGACCTGGCACGATTGCTCTCAATGCTGACAGATTAATGATGGACAGTATGTCGCTCGCCTCTGCAATTCGGTCGGCCAATTCAAAGGCACTGGAGGTTCTGTTACAGGGTGACCCGGTACTGGTCGATGTATTGCCGGCAGAGAATCTCATCCCCGAATTGAGAGAGCGCAAGATTTTGCACGCTGGCCCACCCATCGAGTGGGACAGGATGTGCGGTCCGATGCGTGGTGCTATCGCAGGTGTGGTGGTATTCGAAGGCTGGGCTGGCGATCTCGACGACGCCGCCGATCAGGCGTCAAAAGGGTGCTTCGACTTTCATCCAAATCATCACTTTGCTGCCGTAGGTCCGATGACCGGACTGACGACCTGCAGCCAACCCTTGCTGGTGGTCGAGAACCGCACAACGGGCAACCGTGCCTACTGCACCGTCAACGAGGGACTGGGCAAAGTGATGCGGTTTGGTGGCAATGACGAGTCGGTACGGGACAGACTGGCCTGGATTCGCGATTCGCTGGGCCCGGCCCTGGGCGCCGCGCTGCAGAGCTGCGGGGGTATTCCGCTGAGGCCGCTGGTTGCCCGCGGATTGACGATGGGAGATGAAATGCACCAGCGCAATGTGGCCTGTTCAAGCTTGCTCCTGCGCGAACTGGCACCTGCACTGGCGTCGGCAGTGGCAGACCACAGTGATCTGTCTGAAATGCTGGCATTCATGGGCAGCAACGATCAGTTTTTTCTCAACATCGCCATGGCGATGGGTAAGTCCATCATGGACCCGGTTCGTGATATTGAACTGTCTACTGTGGTCACTGCGATGACGCGCAACGGCACCGATTTCGGAATTCGTGTCAGTGGACTGGGCGACGAATGGTTTACGGCGCCGGTTGAGATGCCGGCAGGGCTTTACTTCCCAGGATTCAGTGCAGTCGATGCCAACCCGGATATGGGGGACTCAACTATTGTCGAGACGATCGGACTGGGTGGGTTTGCAATGGCGGCAGCGCCCGCGGTTGCTGGATTTGTAGGCGCAGGATCTGTTGCCGAGGCGGCCGGCATTACCGCGAGAATGCGGGAGATCACGCTGGGTGAACATTCCGAGTGGACGATCGTGAATGAGAATTATCGAGGTGTAGCCACAGGTATTGATATCCGACTGGTGGTTGAGACCGGGATCGTACCAACGATCAATACCGGGATCGCTCATCGACAACCCGGGATCGGGCAGGTCGGTGCCGGTGTGGTCAAAGCACCGCTGGCGTGTTTTGAAAAAGCGCTTCGGGCGCTTGGAGAAAGGCTGGGTCTTTCATGAGTGTAACGGTCAATACAGTACGCGCCGGAGTTTTTCTCGACTCAGTCGTATTGATGCAGATATCACGGAAATTGACGGCGATTCAGGGTGTGGAAGATGCAGCCCTGATGATGGCGACCCCAGCCAATCGGGACATTCTTTCTGACGCCGGCCTTCTTGAAGAGGGCACTATGGCCGGTCCCGGTGACCTGCTGGTCGCGGTGCGCGCCCAGGATCGGGCCATTGCTGATTCGACACTGCAGCGGGCAGCCGAACTGATGGAGCGCCCCGCGCAACGGAATGACGGTGCGCAAGAACTTCATCCACTTACGTTGCGCTCGGCCTGCCGCCAGCTGCCCACCGCGAATCTCGCTTTGATTTCGGTACCCGGTGACTATGCCGGGGCAGAAGCCCGTAAAGCGCTCAGGGCCGGTCTCAATGTGATGATCTTCAGTGACAATGTGCCGCTGGCCGAAGAAATCTCCCTCAAACGAGAAGCCCGCGATCTGGGACTTGTTGTGATGGGCCCTGACTGCGGAACGGCGATTATCGACGGGGTGCCGCTGGCTTTTGCCAACGTTGTGCCGCGCGGCGATATTGCAATTGTGGGCGCTTCAGGTACGGGGATACAGGAGGTGTCCTGCCTGATTGCCCGCGCCGGTAAAGGTATCTCGCACGCAATAGGTGTTGGTGGCCGTGATCTGACTGAAGCGGTTGGCGCTATCAGCACCTTGACTGCGCTTGACTGGCTGGAAAGAGATGCTGCAACCCACCACATTGTGCTCATTTCAAAGCCGCCGGCCCCTGGCGTTGCGGATCGGATCGTTCAGTTCATCCGCCGGAGTTCAAAAAGCTACACCGTCTGTTTGGTCGGTAGTGATGACCTGGTGTTACCCGACAATGCGAAGCTGACGACTACTTTAAAAGACGCAGCGGTGGCCGCAGCAAATAGCGGCAAGGGTCTGGCAGCGGTGTCGGCTGTTCAGCGGGCACCGGCGGTAAGCGGATACGTTAGAGGACTTTATAGCGGCGGTACGCTCGCTGCTGAAGCACAGGCCGTCTTTCTTTCGCATAGACAGCCCGTTTTATCGAATGCGCCAATACCCGGGGCTGGGTTGTTTACTTCACAGCGCACAAACCACATCATGATTGATTTGGGTGACGATCGGTTTACCCGTGGGCGGCCACACCCGATGATTGACCCGGCTGTACGTGATGAGCCTATTCTTGCAGCGTTGTCAGACCCTGATGTGGGTGCGGTGTTGTTGGATGTGGTCATAGGTTTTGGTGCCCATCCCGATCCAGCTGGCCATCTTGCTGGTCTGTTAGAACGCCAAAGTCGTCCTTGTCCGGTCGTTATCGCATCTGTCACGGGTACAGACGAAGATCCGCAGGTCCGGGCAAGACAGGTCAGTGTATTGGAACAGGCGGGTGTGATGGTTGCACCCAGCAATGCGGATGCTGCAGAGTTGGCGCTGGCTTGTCTGAACACCGGCAAAGACCCGTAACTGAAATTGAAAGTCAGCGTACCCCAATACCCAGATTCAAGACCTGCTTTCCCTTGGTTGAACACAGAACAGCGGCCAGTTCTCGGCTCTGTTTTGAGGGCCCAAAGCATCGGCTCTTTTGCTGTCCGTGAAATCAGTCAGACGGTAACCGGACGGATCGCTGCCGTGTTCGATCGGAGTGTCTACGTTGATCTGGGCAATCAGTGGATCTGTGTCGGCGATGCCACGGTCGGTAACGGGCCGGTCAACCTGTTACTTGAGCCCACACCACACCCGGGCGTATTCGGCGGTCTAGTAGTCGACCAGACTGTGCGGGTTTGTGCTGGTGCTGTGCATCTCGGCGAGCGACCCCTCAGCATAGACACGACGGCCAAAGTCTGGTCACCGCCATTGGTTTCCGACTGGACACACGATACGTTGACGCGTGGTCTTGATGCGCTCAATGTTATCAGCAGGGGCCGGGCCCCAAAGCAGGGGCTGGGTGTGTTTTTATGCAGCCCTGGTTCTGAATTATCAGACACTCGAGAAACGCGTGTTTGCGCGCCTGTCGTCTCCGAACTCGAAAGTTGGATTCGTGATCGGTTGGTTGACATGCGCTGTGTAGAGGGCGTGCCGGAATCGGTGCAACAGCTGATCGGCCTGGGCCCCGGACTCACACCCTCCGGCGACGACTTTCTTGGGGGTGTCCTCATCGCCCTTTCTCTTGTTCAACGCCGGGATATTGCCGCGTTGCTTTATGCCGATTTGTGTCCACGACTGTTGGCCAGAACCGGTCCGATCAGTCGCACGCATCTGGCCGCTGCGAGCGCCGGTCAGGGGCTTGAGACACTGCACCTGGCTATCAACTCAGTGATCGAAGGCAACGTGGAGATGATTCCCGATCGACTGCGCCACGTTGACCGAATAGGTTGCTCCTCTGGTTGGGATGCCTTGGCGGGGGCCTACGTCGTGTTACGTGCTTGTCTTGTTCAGCCTGCCGCGTTGCATCGAAGCCCGTTGTGGACTAACTGATGGCCGCACCATTTCAGCCGGACGAATACCGTCGTCGGCTGACGTCTGTACGAGCCGCCATGAACGAACGTCAGCTGGACGTTCTGGTCATCGGAGATCCGGCGAATATGAATTGGTTAACCGGATTTGACGCCTGGTCATTTTATGTACCCCAGGTGATGTGTGTGATCCCTGATGGTCCACCTGTCTGGATCGGCCGGGAAATGGACGCCGGTGCGGTGGGTTTGACCACGCATCTGGATGCACGCAGCGTTGTCCCTTATCCGGAAGCGCTGGTGCAGCGCGACGATACCCATCCATCTGAATTCATGGCCGGATGGCTGCATGGTGCAGGCTTGGGGGATAAGCACATCGGTTACGAAAGCGACAGCTACTTTTTTTCACCGCGAGCACTTTCGGGATTGCAGTCAGGGCTGCCCGATGCCCGGTGGTCTGATGCTGACCGATTAGTGAACTGGATACGTACAGTTAAAAGCCAAGTGGAGGTCGACATACTGGCACAGGCCGCGGCAATCGCTGGACGCGCCATGCAGGCAGCTTGGGATCAGGTTAAGCCCGGTGGACGACAGTGTGATCTTGCGGCGGAGATTATGGCAGCCCAGATCAGGGGTACCGCCGATTTTGGTGGTGACCAGACGGCGATCTGTCCACTTATACTGGCTGGAGAAGGTGCATCGACGGCACATCCGCTGTGGACCGACGAGTGCTTTGCAAAAGATCAGACTGTTGCATTTGAGATCGGCGGCACACGTAAAAGATACAACGCCGGGCTGGCGAGAACAGTGCACCTCGGTAAGCCTCCGCTTAAGCTGACGCAGACGCTCGCGGCTGTGAACGAAGGGCTTGATGCAGTGCTGGGTGTCCTGAAGGCGGGTGTAACAGCCGGTACAGTGCACAGTGCCTGGCAGGACGTACTGGATCATTATGGGTTGCAAAAGCCCAGCCGTATCGGCTATTCGATCGGTGTCGGGTATCCTCCAGACTGGGGTGAACGCACGATCAGTTTGCGTGCTGATGAGCAGACAACCATCCCGCAAGATGCCGTGCTCCATGTCATGTTGGGCATGTGGCTGGACGGTTGGGGAATGGAAATGAGCGAGACCGTACATGTCACGTCGACAGGCTGTAACTGTCTGACCCATTTTCCCCGCGAGTTGCACATTGTGGATTGAGTCATCATGAGCGAATCAAACCGGGTCAATGCCGATATCAAGAGCATGAAGCTCTACCATCACGTTGATCGGGTACTCACTGAACTTCGACAGATGGGGAAAGAAGATGAGGGACCGCTGTCCGTCGATGAACTGACACCATTTGATCAGTTGCATTATCAAGGCACAGCAGCCGTCGATCATGCTGTTCGGGCTACCGGTATTAGCGCCACCAGTTCGGTCCTCGAGATCGGATCGGGGCTGGGCGGACCGGCTCGGCATATTGCCGCAGCGGTTGGTGCACGGGTCACGGCATTGGAACTCCAGAGCGACCAGAACCTACTTGCCTCAAACCTCACTGCCCGCTGCGGATTGGCAGAGAAAGTGACCCATGTCTGTGGTGATTTTTTGACTTGCAACTGGGTCGGGCAGCACTTCGATGTTATTGTCAGTTGGCTTGCCCTCTATCATATACCCGAGCGAGACAGGCTGCTGAAACGTTGTCATGACCTGCTGGATCAAGGCGGCTATCTCCATGCTGAGGATCTTTACGCCCGTGGGCAATTCACGGACAGTGAACAGTCTGAACTGGCCACGGAGCTTTTCGCCAATTACCTGCCTGATTATGAAAATTACCGCTGGGATCTCGAAAGAGCTGGATTTGAATTGGCCAGCTGCCAGGAGATGTCAGATGAATGGACCGCGTTTACCCGTGAGCGCATGGCCGCTTACCGCGGACAGAAAGCAAGGCACATCGATGTGCACGGTGAAGCCGTGTTTACTAGCCTGGACGACTTCTACGATTTGGTGGTGCGCTATTTCACCGCAGGCAAACTCGGCGGCATTCGCTTTGTCGCCCGGAAAGTTTAGGGTGAATTCATCATGGCGGAGCTGAACATCGTATGTAATTGATGATGATTACGATTCGACCTGCACTTCTGAGCATCGCGGTTCTGTTCCCCATTGCAGTTTCAGCGTTTTTACCGGGAGATCCTCAAAACGGTTACCCATTGCACCAGCTCAATTGCAGCGGTTGCCATGTTGCACTGTACGGGGGTGATGGGGCGAAGATCTACACGCGTTTGGATCGCCAGGTACAGACCGTGGAAGGGCTGATGGGTATGGTCACCTTCTGTAATGAACAGGCCCGGACGGGCCTCAATGAATTTGAACTCGATGATATCGTGGCCTACCTGAAGGAGTCGTTCAACAAGTTTGAATTCGACTGACTGTATGGCACTTACTGGTCTGTGTGACGGCGCCTCACTGCTACAAATCAGCATGGTTGTTTATGCTGACGGCAGTGACCTATCTTTAGCGGCGTGAAAAACGAATCCTTCAATAAACAAAGCATCGACGCAAAGTCTCAAACGCAGTTTGACTATGTGATCGTCGGTGCGGGGTCGTCCGGTTGTGTGTTAGCGGACAGGTTGTCCGCGTCAGGGCGCTATACGGTGTGCCTGCTTGAGGCCGGGCCGCGCGGACACAACCCCTGGCTGCATATACCGATTGGCTATGCAAAGACGATGTTCCATCGCAGATACAACTGGAAGTTCTACACTGAACCCGAACCGGGTTTGCATAACCGCCAGATCTACTGGCCGCGCGGTAAGGTGCTGGGCGGTTCAAGTGCCATAAATGGTCTGATCTATATCCGTGGCCAACATCAGGACTACGATCAGTGGGCTGAGCGGGGGAACGCCGGCTGGTCATGGGCCGATGTAAGACCTTACTTTATTCGCTCGGAACGCAATCAGCGCGGGGCCAGCGTCGACCACGGTGATTCGGGACCGATGGGTGTTTCCGACGTTAAGCGACCCAACCCTCTGGCAGAAGCCTTCGTGCAGGCCTGTGCGCAGGCCGGATACCTTCGAAATCCAGATTTCAACGGTCAAAACCAGGAGGGTGCCGGGTTTTATCAGCTGACTACGTGGAATGGATTCCGCAGCAGCAGTGCGATAGCGTATCTGAAACCGGCCCGCCACAGATCAGGTCTTCATATCGTTACTGATGCCCGGGTAGAACAGATTAAGTTCCAGGACAATCGGGCACGAGCGGTGGTTTATCGGCGTGGACACACCGAACACACCGTTCTGGTCGGGCGAGAGATCATACTCAGTGCAGGTGCCGTTCAGTCTCCCCAACTGCTGCAATTGTCCGGTATCGGTGAAGCCTGCCGCTTACAGCAGTTTGGTATTCCAGTGGTTCAGGATCTGCCAGAGGTGGGTCAGAACCTGCAGGACCACCTTCAGGTCCGGCTGATTCACCGCACCACCCACCCGGGAACAACAAACAGCCAGATGCGAGACCCGTGGTCTTGGCTGTGTATGGGAATCAGCTATGTGTTGTCGAGAAGTGGTCCCATGGCTGTGGGTATTAATCAGGCCGGTGCATTCATTCGAAGTTCAGATGCGGTGGACCGACCAGACATTCAATTTCATTTTGCGGCCCTGTCGGCCGACCTGCCAGGTGCCCCGCTCCACAGTTTTCCGGGCTTTACGTCGTTTGTCTGCCAGTTGCGACCAACCAGTCGGGGCAGTGTCACACTGAAATCGCGGGATGCTCAGGCAGCGCCCGCGATCTGTCCAAATTATCTAACGACCGAGCACGACCGGCTTACCGTCGTTGCTGGCCTGAAAACTGGACGGCAGATTGCGGCTCAACCCGCACTCAACACGCATATTTCGGCAGAGTACAGACCTGGAAACTCGGTTCAGAGCGACGACGAGCTGCTGGCATTTGCACAGGAAACTGGCGTGACGACATTCCATCCAGTGGGATCGTGTCGCATGGGTAGCGACGATCGCGCGGTCGTCGATGTGCGTCTGAGAGTCCGCGGCGTAACGGGTCTGCGTGTGGTTGACTGCTCAGTGATGCCCACCCTGGTGTCGGGTAATACACACGCTGCTGCCGTCATGATCGGCGAAAAAGGCGCCGACATGATCCTACAGGATGCCGAGCGCAGCTGAGCTGTTATGGCTATCGGCTCTCGCCAAATGTTCGGGTACTGTGTACTGCGCGCTGCCACTGACCGAGCAGTGTTTGCCGGTCCAGATCGCTCATGTCCGGCTCAAATCGTACGTCCTCCTGCCAGCGGTCAGCAAATTCGTCGAGTGACCCGATAATACCGGCTTGCAGCGCTGCCAGGCTGGCAGCGCCCAGCGCAGAGGTTTCTGTTGTCGTCGGTCGTTGAACCGGTCTATTCAGAATGTCTGCAAGAAACTGCATCTGCCAGCTGTTTTTCGCCATCCCACCGTCTACCCTGAGCGTGGAAATTGCCGGAACGTTGTCGTTGACCATGGCCTCGAGCAAGTCGACGGTCTGGTAGCAGACGGATTCGAGAGCGCTGCGAACGAGATCGTTGATGCCGGTGTCGCGGGTGAGTCCAAAGAGTGCGCCTCGCGCGTGGGGGTCCCAGTAGGGCGCACCCAGACCGGTGAAGGCAGGCACCATGTAGACCCCTCGGTTTGAGGTCAGTGCGGCGGCCCGTTCTTCTGATTCGTGGGCTGACTGAATCACACCCAGCCCATCTCGAAGCCACTGTATTGCCGCTCCAGCGACGAATATTGAGCCTTCAAGTGCATAAGTGGTCTGTCCAGACAAACGGTATGCGACCGTCGTCAGCAGCCGGTTCTGTGATGAGAGTGCGTCCGGACCCGTGTTGACGATAGCAAAACAACCGGTGCCGTAGGTACTCTTGATCATGCCTGGTTGAATGCAGGCCTGACCAAGCAGTGCGGCCTGCTGGTCTCCTGCAACACCACAGATCGGAATGGTACTGCCCAGTAGGTCTGGGTCGGTGTAGCCATAATCGTCGGCGCAATCGCGAACGTCAGGTAATAATGATTCGGGTATATCAAAGAGCGACAACAGCTCAGGATCCCACTGCTGCGAATGAATGTTGAAAAGCAGGGTGCGCGACGCATTGGTCGCGTCCGTAGCGTGGACCTTTCCGCCGGTAAGGCGCCAGAGCAGGAAAGAATCTATGGTACCGACAGCCAGTTCACCTGCTTGTGCCCGGATTCGCGCCCCTTCAACGTTATCAAGCAGCCAGCCGATCTTGGTTGCCGAGAAGTAAGGATCCAATAACAGCCCTGTTTTCTGCTGTATAGACGATTCGTGTCCATTGTTGCGCAATACTTCACACTGTTTGGCCGTTCTGCGGTCCTGCCAAACGATCGCATTGTGCAGAGTCCGGCCGGTGGCTTTTTCCCAAAGCACGATCGTCTCGCGCTGGTTTGTGATCCCGATTGCGACAGGGTACTGTTCGATGGCCGATAGACTTTCGCGGCACACAGCAACAGTGGTCTGCCAGATCTCTTCGGGGTCGTGTTCCACCCAGCCATCGGCTGGAAAAATCTGAGAGAACTCCTTCTGCGCTGTAAAGCAGTCGTTACCCAGACGGTCAAAAACAATTGCGCGGGAACTGGTGGTTCCCTGGTCGATGGCAAGTAGGTAAGGGGATAAAGTCATGTGGTCGATGGAGCGGGTTATTCGAAGACAATGCGTTGGCTGAATCTGGTGTTGAATCAGTCTGGTTCTTGTTCGCAGTCATACGGGAGACAGGACGGGACTTTATACTCAAAAGACACGTTACAAGACAATACCCATTGAGTCTGAGTTGACCCAATGCGCCTCACTCATGTGGCCACGGTCGGGTCCGACTTGGGAATCTGCTATCCTTTTGGCTGCTAACAGGCTGAGCAGTCCTGGACAACACGATTAAGCCGGGGGGTGGAGATGGATGTTTCTTTTCGCAGTGTTGCGCTCAATAAACGTTATCCGCTGCGTATCAGCCGGGGTGAATTCTCAGGATCTGTCAATCTGTTTGCTTCTGTACGGTCGGGCGACCTGGACGGCCTGGGTGAAGCCGCCCCTGGCAGCTTGATCGGCACAGACACTGCCGAGTCGTTCCAGGCAGAACTGACATCTTTCCTCGAAGACTGCCCCGAGGCGCTGGATAATCCCCATGAAGGATGGCAACTCGCGCGCAGTGCAGAGGTTGCCTCCTGCGCCTGGGCAGCCGTCGACATTGCATTATGGGACTTGCTTGCAAAACGCGCCCGGTTGCCGCTTTATCGTCTGCTGGGCCTGCCGCGACGTTCGGTGCCGACATCGGTAACAGTGGGGATCCTGCCTCCTGAGGTGGTACACGAACGGGTCCCTGAGATTCTGGATCGAATCGGGGCCTGTTATCTCAAGGTTAAGTTGGGAAGTCCTGAAGGCCTGGACGCCGACCAGTCTATGTACGCCGCGGTCGTCGAAGTTGCCCGAAAGTATGAAGTAGCTGTCCGTGTGGATGCCAATGGGGGTTGGGACCTTGCCGGTGCAAGTACCATGATGAGATGGTTGAAGGACCGTGGTTGCGATTACGTCGAACAACCGCTGCATCATGATGCTGACGATCAACTGCCCCAACTGTATGCTGGTCGCGCATTGCCCATTTTTGTGGATGAATCCTGCCGCTATGCTACGGATGTTTCCCGTCTGGCGAACTGTGTGGACGGGATCAATCTGAAGTTGATGAAATGCGGTGGGATTACCGAAGCGCTGCGCATCGTTGCCGCTGCCCGGGCTCATGGTCTGGGCACCATGATCGGCTGTATGGGTGAGTCATCCGTTGCGATTGCCGCGGGTGCTTCGATGGCGGCACTGTTCGACCATATCGATCTGGATTCTCATCTCAATCTCCTTCCCGATCCGGCTACTGGGTTGAGTATGGAATCCGGTGTGGTCACCGTATCCGAAACCGCACATGGTCATGGGGTGGCGCTGACATGCTGAGAAAAGAACAAAAACTGGTGATTCATTTCTACGAGCAGATTGACAAGCTGAATGGAAAAATGGGTCACGGCATTCTGCGTTACTCCGAGAATCCGATAGCCTGTGTTATCGACTTCAACCAGGGCGGCAAAACAACCCGTGATCTGTTCGAATTCGGTCCCGATGTGCCGGTGGTCTCAAATGTTGAGCAGGCGCTGGGCTATGGCGGGGAGGTCCTGGTACTCGGCATGGCACCCTCAGGTGGCCACCTGCCAGAGTCGATGGTCGCGGAAGTCGAGCAAGCGCTGGCTGCAGGCATGTGTGTGGTCAATGGACTGCATGAGCGTCTTTCAGAGCGCTATCCCAATCTAAAGGCGGGACAGTGGATCTGGGATATTCGTGAGGAGCCTGAAGGTCTGGGTATTGCCTGGGCCCGCGCTTCGGAATTGGCGAACCGTCGGCTGCTGCTGGTGGGCAGTGATATGGCGGTTGGCAAGATGACAGCCGGGCTCGAAATCTGGAAGTCCGCCCGAGCACGGGGTATACAGGCTGAGTTTCTGGCAACCGGACAGATCGGCATCGTACTCAGTGGCGGAGGTATAGCCCTTGATGCCATACGCGTAGATTATGCAGGCGGTGCGGTGGAAAAGATGGTTCTGGATGCAGCCGACGCGGAACTCGTGATTGTTGAAGGTCAGGGCTCTTTGCTTCACCCCGGCAGCACCTCCACACTGCCGCTGCTGCGCGGTGCCTGCCCAACCCATCTGATACTGTGTCATCGCGCTGGTATGACTGAACTGGACACCGTCGGTGTTACCGTCAAGGTGCCACCGCTAAATGAAATCATTGCTCTCTACGAAGATGTTGCTTCAGCCTGCGGTATCTACCCCCGGCCGGTGACCGTCGGTATTGCTTTGAATACGGCACACTTGAATGATGACCAGGCGCATCGTGCTATATCGGAAACTGCCGATACCACAGGACGTCTGGTCCTTGATCCGGTCCGCCAGGGGTGTGACCAATGGGTTGATGCCTTAATGGCTTGACTGGGCGTCGCTTCTGAAAACAGCCATTCAGCTGGAATCGCCGGCTGGAAATCCAGCGAGCACTAGGCCATCGATGAAAGGTTGTATGTGCGCCGGATTTTCGTACGGTTGATGCAGACGGCTGTCTGCTGCTGTGTATCCTGGAGTTTCGGCCATCACCATTTCTCGCTGTGTCCGTGCACTGTCCAAGTCGCCGAGTCGAGCGTAACTGGCAGACAGGACACGCCGGTGGAATCTGTTTAAATCCAGGATTCCCTGCAGGGTTTGTACTGCTTCATGGTAGCGTGCACTGTTGTACTGTGCGATGGCAAGCGCCCAGCGATACCACGATGGTGGAAATGGATTGCGTTCGAATGCAAGGCCGATCTGTCGAATGCTGGCAACTGGGTCACCGGTGAATATCAAGGCCAGTCCCATACCCGCGAACGCATCCGCGTGGTTTGGATTCAGCTCCAGAGCTTGGTCCAGGTGCGACACTGCTTCGATGTGCTGTCCTCGCCATAGCCCGGTAATTCCGTACACGGCGTGCGCCAGACTGTCCGTGTAGTCGAGCTCAAGTGACCGTTGGGCATACTGCGTGGCCCTGGGAACACAAGTGTCGGGTTCAGGAGACCATGACATCAGCAGGTCGGTGAGATGAGTGAGCGCCAGGCCGGACAGTGCCGGCGCAAACTGCGGGTCGATCCGGATGACTTTGTGAAACAGAGTGCGGGCCATTTCAGTGTCTGGTGGCTCTCGCATCCGGTAAACCAACTGTCGGGCACGTATTACGTCAGTGTAGTCGGCATCAGTATGTCTGTCATCAGCCCTGCGGATGGCGCTGTGTTCGAGATTGCTGACCAAAGTCGATGCTACTCGCCGGGTTATTTCATCCTAGATGGACAGTAATTCTTGGTTGCCTCCGTCATAACTTTCCGACCACAGATAACCGCCGGACACGGTATCGATCAACTGAACTGCCACCCGGAACCCTCTGCCAACGGTACGGATACTCCCATCAACGAGGTAACGGGTGCCCAACTGATGACCGAGTGCCATTGTGTTTACGCTGTCCAGTTTCTGGGCCAATGAGGTATGTTGGGCAATTACAAAAAGCTGCCGAAACCGCGACAACGCACTGATAAGATCGACCGTAAGCCCCAAACCCAGGCCAGCCAGGTCCGCATTTCCGGTTTGGCTGGTAAAGGGTAATACAGCGATTGAGAGCCGAGGGTCATCAGGTTCGCGCGTCGCTTTTTGGGGTTGATCGCTACCGTTGATGACCAGGTGGGCGCTGATTTTGGAGGCGATATTGCGTAATTGTTGTTTACCGACGGCCTGGAAACTGACAGACAGCGTGTTTCCGATCACAACGCGAGCAGAGTCGGAAATACAGATTCCACCTGGCGGTGCGATTTCCTGCAGCCGGGCTGCAACGTTGACTCCGTCGCCAAAAACCCTCTGGCCATCATCAATGATGTCGCCCAGGTTAATGCCGATACGAGTGTGAATCTGGCGGTCAGCCGCTAGAACCGCATTTTTTGTAGTCAGCCATTCCTGTATATTGACAGCGGCCATGACCGAATCGGCGGCAACTGGAAACACCGCCAGCAGATTGTCGCCAGACCTATCCGCGGTTCGCCCACCACGGTTTTTGATAATGGCATCTATATCACGAAGATAGTTCTGCAACGTCCGATAGGTAGCGTCTTCATTGTCGTGAGTCAGGCGACTGAACTCGACTACGTCAAGATGGAGGATGGCTGCAAGCCGGCGAGGTAGCGTATCAGCGACCACGGTGATTACCGAACTGAGTGTAATTGGTGATGATGAAACTCATGGATACGCTTGGTGGGTGTGACAGCAGCTGAACCTGGTCTGCGGTGGTCCCTTTGTCGGACCAATTCAACACTAATGTTAGGCTGACACAGCCTGCGTTGCACGCACTCCGCCCAGTTGATGGGAGACCAGTCGAGCGTAAAGATGTCGGTTGTTCAGCAAGTCCGCGTGTGTGCCGGTTTCAACAACCCGGCCGTTTTCGAGAACGACAATTATGTCCGCGTCCCGTATGGTCGAAAGACGGTGGGCAATAATGATGGTGGTTCTGTCGGCTTTTAACTGATCCAGTGCTTGGCGTACGCTCTGCTCACTGATGGCATCAAGATGTGAAGTCGCCTCATCCAGGATCAGTACCGGTGCATCCTTCAGGAACGCACGGGCTATCGCGACGCGCTGTCGTTGTCCGCCGGACAGACTTGTGCCTCTCTCTCCGACTGGGGTATTCAGCCCCTGCGGGAGTGACTTGACGAGATCTGACAGTGCCGCCAGCTCGACCGCCTGCGCCAGTTCTGTGTCACTGGCAGTGGGTTTGGCGATGAGGATATTTTCTCTGAGTGAGTTGTTGAACAAATAGGTGTCTTGCGAAACTAGAGCGATTCGAGAACGTAGATCGTCCAGGTGGTAATCCCGCAGGTCAGTGTTGCCAAGCGTGACGACGCCGTCCGAAGGATCCCAGAACCGCATTAACAGTTGTGCCAAGGTTGTCTTGCCGGCACCCGATGGCCCTACCAGGGCGACTGTTTTACCGGCCGGAATCGTGAAATCCACGTCAGCAAGTACTCGCCGTGGTCGGCCGGGATAACTAAAGTTAACCGAAGACAGTGTGATAGCTACAGAATTTTCAGATTCCTGAGCGCCGGGACCGTCTACCACTGGTACCGGTTCGTTTTCCAGCGCATAAACCCGCCGCGTGGCACCCAGCGTATCGGCGAGTTGTCGACCCACCTGCGCAATCTCGGAGACCGGTAGAAACGCGGCCATCGCAAGAATCGTAAGCAATGGTAGAAGGCCCGCGTTGATGGACTGAGTGCCGACCAGGAATGCGCCCGTCGTCACCACAGCCAGTCCCCCCAATCCGGTAAATATCTCGAGCAGAGTGTGCTGCAGGGTCAGCTGACCAAAGAACGGCAGGCGCAGCGAAATGTGATGCTCGCCCAGTGCGTCAAACTGATCACCGCGACTAGTTTCCTGCTGGTAGGAGACAATTTCACCCAGCCCCTGCACGCTGTCGATCGCATGTGCGGCTAACTCGCCCGCTGCTTCTCGTGAGCGGGAGCCCAGATGATCGACACTGCCGCGCATTAGAAACGGACTCAGGCCGACGGCAAGTAAAAATGGAACCAGAGCGGCAGCGATCCATGCGTTGGCCGTACCCAAGATAAACACGACTACGACGGGCCCGAGTACCGCGACGAAGGCAGGTGCGACTGTGTGTGCAAAAAAATACTCGACCAGCTCGACATCTTGGGTAGCGATGCCCATCAGGTCACCTGTTCGCCGTCGTACCAGGTAAGCGGGGGCAAGCTGGTCCAGTTTGCGAAACACGCCGACACGCATTTCTGCTAACAGTCTAAAAGCCATATCGTGCGCTATCCACGATTCGAGCCAGTGCAGGACACCCGACAGTGGTGCCACAACAGCGAGTCCGATCAGATAATGGGTGTAGGGTGCGTGGTTCTTGAGCGCCAGGACGATCAGCGCACTCAGTGCGCCGACGCCGATGAACGCAACCACGCGCAGAACACCAAAGATAAAGGTTAAAGTCAGTCGGCCTTTCCAGGGCATGATATGGCCCATAAGGATTTTGACAACCTGTCGCCAGTTGAGTCCTTCAGCTTTGATAATGCCCTCGGTTGGCACACTGCTTATGTCTTCTGTCACGTCCGGCTGCGGCGACGGCGATACCTCGATTTCCAAAGAGGCCTTCTCTTCAGGTTGTTCCCGATCTGCCTCACGTGCCTGTTCAGACATTAGGTTGGCGTAGATGCCATTGCTCGCCATCAATTGACTGTGGTTTCCGGATTCAGCAACTCTGCCCTGGTCCAGGACGAGAATTCGGTCGCAGTTAATGACACTGGAAAGTCGGTGGGCCAGGACGAGGGTGGTGCGACCTTTCATCAACCTGTCCAAGGCCTTCTGGATGAAAGCCTCGTTTTCGGCATCGACCGCCGACAGAGCTTCATCGAGAACCAAAATTGGTGAGTCTCGCAGCAGCGCACGAGCAATCGCCACGCGTTGTCGCTGGCCGCCGGAAAGTTTGATGCCCTTTTCTCCAATGAGGCTGTCGTATGTTTGGGGCAGGCCTGATACAAACTCATGGATGTTTGCGTTTTTTGCGGCATCGGTGACCTCGGCATCGGTTGCTTCGGGTCTGCCTAGCCGGATGTTCTCACCGATGGTGCCATGAAACAGAAAGGTGTCCTGATTCACTACGGATATTTGCCGCCTGAGCGCAGCGAGTGACAGGTCTTTGATATCGTATCCGCCGAGCCTGACGGTTCCCCGGTCCGGATCATAAAAACGCAGCAGTAGCCGCACGATCGTCGATTTGCCGCATCCACTGGCCCCGACGATGCCGACGCGCTCGCCGGGAACTATTGAAAGGTCGAGTTGATCGTGAACACGGTGTCGTTGCTCGGGGTAGCTGAAGCGCACCGATTCGAAAGATACAGTGGGTTGAGGGTCGACCGGTTCAACAGCGGTGGTTTTTTCCACGATGGGCGGTTGCGCATCCAGAATCCGATAGATCCCCTGTGCGGCCGACAGACCGACCATGCCCTGGTGGAGCACCGTACGCAGGTCGCGCATCGGACGGAAGATTTCAACGCCCATCATCAAAATAATCAGCAGTGCAGTAAGTTCCATCTGTTCCGACGCCACCCGGTGGGCTCCCAAACCCAGCGCGAACGCGGCACCCACTGCGATCGCCGTATCGGTGATGCCGCGGGCCAGCGAATTGGTGGCCAACACCCACATGGTGGTGCGAAAAACATCCCGCGCTTTGTCAGCCAGCAGGTCGGCCCGCGGTCGGCTCTGGCCAAAAGCCTTGAGGGTGGCCAGCCCCTGTACGGCATCCAGAAATTCCGATGCAAATTCAGCATAAGCATCCTGGCGTTCCTGGGATTTCTTGGTGTCAAAGCGATGCCACAGCGCCGGGGCAGTCAACGCAATCAGCGCGGCGATGAACAGCGTCAGCGCCACGGGCAGGTCCAGGAAGGCGACGAAGGCGAAGATCAGTGCTGGGGTGATCGCAGAAACCAGTAGTTGGGGCAGATACTGCCCGAAATAGGTTTCCAGTTGTTCTACTCCGTCGACCAGCGACAGGACCAGTTCACCTGACCGCTGTCTTCCTGTGTATCCGGGCCCCAGCGCGACGATCTGGTCATACACTCGGCGACGCAGCATTTTTTGAACGATTGCCGCTGTCTGATGCGCGACCAGGGTACGCCAGTGCTCGAAGACGCCTCTTAGCACCATAACACAAGCGGTCACGAACAAGGGGAGGATCAAGGTGGTGACGTTACGACCCTCGAAAACCAGGCCGATAAGCCAACCGAGCAGCGCAAGTCGGGCCACACCCAGAGTCGTTGCCAGGACGCCGATCAGGACCGCAAAAAAAATCCGGCCTCTGACCCCGCGGGTAAAGCCCCAGAGGCGATAGTCAAAATGCATAGTGTGTGGACCCGATGAAACTTAGACGGAGCGACCAGCCAGTCAGGTACGAGGTTTCACCTGAAGACGAGTGTATCTGCCCATTCGCTATAACTGGGAGAGGCTGTCTCACAAAGCGCGCTATCTTAAGTTGGCTCAATCTATAGGGCAAAATATGCACCTCGGCTTTCGTTCAATCGGTACAGCTTTTTCGCAGGACTTTCGCGAGGTATAGCTGATATACCAACTATAGGTGTCTTTTTGCTTATGAAACACCCACAGTCTGTGTAGAATATGCGCCCTTTTACCGGATGATGACTAGCTGACATGAGTAAGTCCCGACAGGTCCTCCTGATGGATACGACCCTGCGAGATGGCGAGCAGACGCAGGGGGTTTCTTTCTCTCCTGAAGAGAAGGTCAGTATCGCACGAGGGTTACTGCAGAGCCTTAAGGTAGATCGGATAGAGGTTGCGTCTGCGGGTGTGTCCCATGGTGAAAAGCAGGCGGTGACTCAGATTCACGAATGGGCAGCTGAAAATGACTGCCTCGAGCGTGTTGAAGTGCTTGGATTTACGGATCACCGGCGAAGTGTAGACTGGCTGGCCAGCGCTGGCGGCCGCGTACTCAACCTGCTTACCAAGGGAAGCGAAAAACACTGCAGGGAGCAGCTCAGGAAGTCTCTTGACGAACACATCGCCGATATTGAGCGGACAATCGACTATGCCAAGGCGCAGCAACTTCTGGTCAATGTCTATCTGGAAGATTGGTCGAACGGTTATCGGGACAGCCGTGATTATGTCTACAGAATCACCGAAGCACTTGCAGACTCCGACGTGGTGCACGTGATGCTGCCCGATACGCTGGGTGTAATGAGTCCTCAAGAAGTATTCGAAAGCGTCGGCGATATGTGTAGCCGCTATCCCGGACTCGCATTTGATTTTCATCCCCACAACGATTATGGCCTAGCCACTGCCAATGCGATGATGGCTGTCCAGGCGGGTGCGCGCTCGATACACGTGACCGTAAACTGTCTTGGGGAGCGGGCTGGAAATGTTTCGCTGGCAGAAGTGGCGGTGGTCTTGCGGGACAAACTCGGGATGAGCCTGCGGCTGGATGAATCCAAGATTCATGCACTCAGTCAGATGGTCGAGAATTTTTCAGGAAAACGGGTGGCGGCGAATTCACCCGTGGTGGGCAACGATGTGTTCACTCAGACCAGCGGGATACACGCCGATGGCGACAATAAAGGTGGGCTCTACCAGTCTGAGTTGAGTCCCACTCGATTTGGTCGAAAACACAGTTACGCCCTTGGTAAGATGAGCGGTCGGGCTTCGGTGCTCAAGAACCTGGAGGACCTTGGTCTTGAACTCTCACCGCAAAATCAGCAGAAGGTGCTGGAGAGAATTGTCGAAATCGCAGACACCAAAGCGACCATTACCCCTGAGGATTTACCTTTCATCATCGCCGACATTCTGGAAAGCCGGGATTTTCAGCACATTGAGTTACTGAATTGTTCGATAACCAGTGGACTTGAAATCGAATCCACGGCCAGTATTCGGGTTCGGGTGGGCAATGAATTTCACAAGGCGTCCGGGTCAGGTAATGGTGGATTCGATGCGTTTGCAAACGCTATGAAAAGCGTGTTGGATCCTATCGGTTTGTCTCCTCCGGAATTGGCAGATTTTGAGGTCCGTATACCCAAGGGGGGCAGTTCAAACGCCCTGACCGAATGTTTTATCACCTGGGATGACGGTCAGGACAGCTTTAAGACGCGCGGGGTACACGCCAATCAGGTCTTTGCCGGTATTAACGCAACCCTTCGTATGCTGAACCTGGTGATGCATCGGCAGACCGAAGGCAAAGAGCACTCGATTCCACTGGCAAAACCCGAGTGAGTGCGTTAGTCAGGCCCCGGTGTCAGTTGTCAACTGGTTGTTTCTCGAGTTCACTTACCACTCGGTCACCAAACTCGGCAGTACTGATCTTTTTCTCGGATTTACCTCGTCGTACCAGATCGGGTGTCGTATAGCCTGCAGCAAAGACGCTTTGCATAGCCTGCCAGAGATTACGCGCCTCACTATCCATGCCAAAGCTCATTTCCAGCATCATGGCGACAGAGCCAATCATGGAATAGGGATTGGCAATGCCCTGGCCGGCGATATCGGGTGCCGATCCGTGGGAGGGTTCGTAGTAGGATTTTTCAGGCCCCACACAAGCCGATGGCATCAGCCCCAGCGACCCGAGAATACCACCACCTTGATCACTGAGAATATCGCCAAACATGTTTTCCATCACCATCACATCGAATCTGGCCGGATCGAGACACAGGTAGGTGGCCGCCGCATCGACTAGAACGTGTTTTACCTCAATGTCGGGATAGCTCGGACGGACTTCCTCGACGATCTCATTCCACAAGACGCTGGATTTGAGCACGTTGCTCTTGTGAATATTGTGGAGCACTTTCTTGCGTTTGCTGGCGAGCTGAAACGCCACTTCGAGGACGCGGCGGATTTGATCTTCGTTGTATTCCAGCATTTCGTGGACATAACGTCTGCCCTGGTCATCGATTCCGCTCTCTTTGCTGCCAAAATAAAGTCCACCGACCAGTTCACGGATAATGATCAGATCTATACCATCACCGATCACTTCCGGCTTGAGTGGGGAAAAATGGGCCAGGCTGCGCGGTAGGTAAACCGGTCGAAAATTGGCGTAAGTATCATAGCGTCGCCGCATGGGTAACAACGCGCCGCGTTCAGGTTGTTCATCCACCGGGATTTTGTTTGAGTCTTCGTGGTTCAGTCCGATGGTCCCTTTAAGGATGGCATCAGCCTGATCACAGATGGCTATTGATTCTTCCGGAAAAGATTTGCCGGTCTCAAAGTAGGCCGATGCACCAAACAAGGCCGGTTTTAGATCAAAAGTGACTGCATTTCGGGATTCAACGAGCCGCAATATCTTGACCGCTTCGTCCATGATTTCAGGTCCGATACCGTCACCGGCCAGCAGTGCAATGGTGTAAGTCGACATGTACGTGCCTCAGTCAGGTTGGTGGTAGAAACACCGGAATTGGCGTACTAGCGCCCATTGTAACGTTGCAGCATGACCGGTTCGCAACGATGGCCAGCACCGGTCAGATGAAAATCGCCAGCAACGGCGTACTAAAGACGATCCGAAAAAGCACGTTCCATTTCCCGACGGGCCTGGACGGCGGGGTCGTTGTCATCGAATTCCACGTCTGCCCAGCGCAGAGTTGAACCTGCGGCAACATTGCAACGCATCTTAATATCTGCTGCCAACCCAAGCGGCAGAGCGCCCCGTTCGATTGAGTCTGCAGCGGGCATTTGTCGACCCCATACGCAATGCCCCCCCTCACCATCGAGAATTTGACCCGCAGTCAAAGCATGTTTGGCCGTTGCGACTACGTCTGAATAAAAACCTTTGGGGCACCCGGTGGGTTCACCCCGGAGCACCACCGAGGCGACAGAGATGCCAAGTTCCATCCCGATCATGTGGGTGGGTCGATACAGGGCGGCGTAGCGTCCAGTTGAGTCCTGTAGCATGTGGTATTCACGAAAACACTGCTGCGCATAGTCTCCAGCACCTTCGACCACCACGTAGGTGCCCATGGCCAGATGATGAGGTATCGGTTCACCGCTGCGTGTGAGGGATGACACCACCTCCGTGGTACCGCGCCGACTGAGCATGCCGCCGTCTTCTGAAGGCTTGCAGATGTCTGCCAGATCAAATCGGGAACTGGGCGGAAAGCCCAGGCCGTTATTCTGTGGGGTGAGTCCAGTGGTGTTACAAACAGCGCTCATCTCAATGCCTGACTTACTGCCATCGAGAAACGAATTGAACATTTTCAGATTGATGCTGGTGGGGTCATCAATTTCCAGGTACTGCTGCAGTACCTCCCACACGCTATCGGGGGTGAGTTCATGATAGGACGGGTGATAACGTGTACCTTTGCCCGCGCAAACAACTTCAAAGCCGCAGGTTCGCGCCCAGTCGACATGTTCACAGATCAACGCCGGTTGATCACCCCACGCTAGGCTGTAGACCACACCCGCAGCTTGGGCTTCCCGGGCCAGCAGGGGACCGGCAACTACATCCGCTTCTACATTGACCATAATAATATGATGTCCCGCGGCGATCGCCCGCCGGCAGTGGTGAATGCCTGCTGTGGGAATGCCTGTCGCCTCAACGACAACATCGATCTCGTTGAGGTCGATCAGCTGGTCGGCATCCTCAGTGAGCCAGGTTGAGCCGTTTGCCATAGCGTCAGTCGGTTTACTGGCTGCGTATTGCTCAGCTGTCCAGCCAGCCATCGCGAGCTGTTTCATCGCCCGCGCCAGGTCGAGATCAGCGATACCAACAACATGGATTCCCGCTGTTTGACGGGCCTGAGTGAGATACATGGTGGCGAATTTGCCGCACCCTATGAGGGCAACGCGGATCGGATGGTCACTGCGGACTCTCTCACTGAGCAGAAACGACAGATTCATGAAGGCACCTCGGTCTCAAATTGTCAGTGACTGGGCCATCAACAAGGCTTGGGGCTCAGGCTGCTTTCTTGCGATGGTCTCGAACTTGATCCCAGGCACTTCGGATCTCCTGCGTTTTTTCTGTCGCCAGCTTGATCATCTCTTCGGGGACACCCTTGGCGACCAGCTTGTCGGGGTGATGCTGGTTCATCAGACGACGGTAGGATTTTTTGATCTCGGCATCGGAATCGTCCTTTGACGCTCCGAGTATCTTGTAGGCCTGATCTATTGAACGAGCGGGCTTACTGCCGACGGAACCAGCGGTACCGCTTATTAGGTCGATCAGATTTTCAACTTCCGACTGATCAAAGCCCAGCACGTCTGCGGCATGCAGGAGAATCGAGTTTTCTTGGGGATCGAGCCGACCATCAGCCATGGCGGCCTGAACCTGCATCTCAATAAACATCCTCAGTACAGTTGTGCGGCGCTGACATTCGTGCCGGAACTGATGGAGCACATCGTTCAGGGGAAAGTCGGTGTGTTTACCTTGTTCGAACAGATCAATAGCAGCTTTGCGCTGTTGCTTATCCAAACGCATCTGGTCCATCAGGCTTTTCGCCATCTGGATTTCTTGTTGGGAGACCTGGCCATCGGCCTTGGCGATATGCCCCATGACTGAGAAAGTGGCCGTGAAGAAGGCGAGCTGTATTCGTTCCTGGTCACCGGGTAGGGCGCGTACACCAGCGCCACGCCGCTTCGCATCAAACTGGTGTCCCAGAGTCGTACCGAGTAACGCGCCGAGCGGTCCTCCCATCATGAAGCCCAGCGATCCACCGATCAGTTTGCCCCACCATGCCATTGTAGCTTCCCCTTTTTACCCTTTGTTCAAATGACAGTGTACTGAATAGAATCTGAAATGGAATTCCTCAGTAGTGTCTCTGCTCAAATTCAACGCAGCGTGACCAGCTCTTCGGCCGCAGTAGGATGGATCGCGACAGTGTTGTCAAAATCTGTTTTTGTTGCGCCCATTTTCAGTGCCACCGCAAACCCCTGAATGATTTCGTCTGCAGCCTGTCCGATCATGTGGCAGCCAACCACCTTTTCTTTAGGGCCGGTGACAATCAGTTTGACCACTGTCGCTGGTTTCTGCTGGGAAACCGCGTACTGCATATTGGTGAATCGACTCTGGTAGACCTTGACGCTGTCTTCACCGTGTTGAGCTTTGGCCTGTTCTTCGGTCAGTCCGACGGTGCCTATAGGGGGATGTGAAAAGATCACCGTGGGGACAACTGTGTAGTCAAGGTGGGCATCGGCCTGGCCGCCATATAAACGATCTGCTAGCCGCCGGCCGGCAGCTATCGCGACTGGGGTCAGGGCCTGTCTGCCGGTGACATCACCCACAGCGCAAACCCCGTCAACATTGGTACACTGATACTTATCCGTTGGTATGAAGCCCTCCGTGTCAACCTGTACACCGGCGTGATCGAGATTTAGATCGGCCGTTAAAGGTTTCCGTCCTATCGCCCACAAGACCGAATCGAACCCATTGGTGGTTTGATCAGCATCGTGCAATATGCTGAGTGTGCCGTCCGGCTCAGTACGGATTTCCTGCAAACGAACCTCGGTCAGTATTTTGATGCCTGCAGCCCGCATTTCTGTCATGAGAGTTTCGCCAAGGGTTGCGTCGAACTCTTTCAGCAGAGTCTTCTTGCGAAGCAGCATGGTCACCTCAGTTCCCAGGCTGTTCAGGACGCCGGCCAACTCGGTAGCGATGTAGCCGGCACCGACGACCAGCGTGGACTGCGGTTGATGGCCGAGTTCAAAAAACCCGTCACTGGTGATGCCCAGCCGGGCGCCCGGTATATCCGGGACAGTGGGACGTGCACCTGTTGCAATCAGTATGTGATCGGCATGCAACTCATGGTCATTGACCCGTACGCTGTGTGGAGCCTGAAACGACGCCCAGCCAGTGTACAGGGAGACCCCTGAAGCATCGAGGTTTTTCTTATAGATTTCGTTGAGGCGTTGAACGTATCCATCCCGAGCTTTTGTTATGGTCGGCCAGTCGAAGTTATTGCTCGCAACCGAAAACCCGTAGTCCGGAGCTTGACGGATGACCTCGGCGACATGCGCGGTGTTCCACATCACTTTTTTGGGTACACAGCCGACATTGACACAAGTGCCTCCTAGACGGTGAGCTTCGATCAGCGCTGTCCGCGCGCCATGGTCCGCAGCTCTACGGGCGGCAGCAATGCCCCCGCTGCCCCCACCGATGACCAGAAAGTCGTATCGTTCAGTCATGTTGTGTCCTGTGTGCTATCCAAGATGATCGAAAACCAACAGTTGGGTGCCGAATGATAGAGTAAAGTCAGTTTACATGAGGGCGTGTATAAACACTCGCTGGAGGCGTGACTGTGCAATTGTGTGTTTGACCTGAGGCTGCGCGATGACCAAAAACAATCCATTGTTAGATGTCGAAGGGCTGCCTCGTTTTGCAGCAATCCGTCCTGAACATGTCGGGTCGGCGCTCGATGCATTGCTTGTTTCGAATCAAGCGGTTATCGGCCAGTTGGAAAGCGCAGTGAGGGACGATGCAGATTGGGAGAGTTTTGCACAGCCCCTCGAAGATCTGGAAGACAGGTTACAGAAAATGTGGTCCCCCGTTTCGCATCTCAATGCCGTCGCCGACACCGAAGACCTCAGAGATGCCTACCAGAACAGTCTCGAAAAACTGACGGCTTACCGGGCCGCGCTGGGACAGAACAAAACGATTTTTCAGGGTTATCGCAACATCCAGGCGCACGCTGATTTTTCTGGCCTGGATGCGGCAAAACGAAAGGTCATACTTAATGCGGTTCGTGATTTTCGACTTTCCGGCGTGGAACTTGAGGGCAAGGAGCGGGCACGGTTCAAGGACATCATCACGGATCTTGCTACCTTGTCGAACAAGTTTGAACACAATGTCATGGATGCCACAGACGGTTGGGCGCTTTTGCTTGATGTGCCAGCTGATCTTGCCGGACTGCCTGAATCGGCCATCACTCTTGCCCGAAAGACGGCAGAGTCAGCCGGGCACAGTGGCTGGCAATTTACCTTGCAGGCGCCATCGTACATGCCGTTTATGCGCTATTCCGAACGCTCGGATCTGAGGCGCCAGATGTATGAAGCGTTTGTAACCCGGGCGAGTGATCGCGGACCCCAGGCCGATCGCTGGGACAACACCACACTCATGACGCAGATACTTGGATTGCGCCAGGAGCTTGCGGCGCTTCTTGGCTATTCAAATTATGCCGAGTATGCGCTGGTCGATCGGATGGCGTCTTCAGTAGCTGAGGTCGAAGGCTTCCTCATCGATCTGATATCCCGGGCTCGGCCTCAGGCACAGCGTGAACTGCAAGCGCTGGAAGACTTTGCCGGCCGGTCAACAGGCGACAATGTTGTAGCACCGTGGGATATCGCATACCACTCAGAAAAGTTGCGGCAGGCGACCTACCATTTCGATCAGGAGGAACTGCGTCCCTACTTTCCGCTGCCCAGAGTATTGAGTGGTCTGTTTGAGATCGTGAACAGATTGTTTGGGATCACGGTGACCAAAGCCGTTGCAGATGTCTGGCATCCGGATGTGATGTTCTATGAAATTCGAGATGAAGGTGGCGAGATCCGGGGTCGTTTCTACCTGGATCTGTATGCCAGGGAACACAAGCGCAGTGGTGCATGGATGGCAGAGTGTGTAGGTCGGTATCGCCGGCCGGATAATGCAGTGCAAACCCCGGTCGCCTTTCTGACCTGCAATTTCACACAGCCACTGGACGACAAACCGGCGTTACTGACGCATGACGATGTCATCACGCTTTTTCACGAATTTGGACACGGCCTTCATCACCTGCTCAGCCTGGTCGAGGAACCGTCAGTCACCGGGATCAGCGGGGTACCATGGGATGCGGTCGAACTGCCCAGCCAGTTTCTGGAAAACTGGTGTTGGGAGCAAGGCGCGCTGGATCTTGTGACGTGTCATGTAGACACGGGAGAACCATTGCCTGACAAATTGTTGCAGAAATTGCGTGGGGCAAGAAATTTTCAGTCAGGCATGCAGATGGTTCGTCAGCTGGAGTTCGGGTTGTTTGATTTCCGACTGCATGCGAGTGCTGCGCAGATTTCGGCCGACGACATTCAGCGTCTCCTGGATGATGTCCGTCAGCAGGTCGCAGTGGTTACTCCGCCACCCTTCGATAGATTCCCCCATGCGTTTTCGCATATTTTTTCCGGCGGTTATGCCGCCGGTTACTACGGTTATCTGTGGGCCGAAGTGCTCTCTGCTGACGCTTACAATCGATTCGAACAAGAAGGTGTTTTCAATACCGCCGCGGGTCGGGCTTTTTTGCAGCATATCCTGGAGACCGGAGGCGTTGAGGAGCCCCTGGATGTCTTCAGGGCTTTCAGGGGTCGAGAGCCGTCTATTGATGCATTTCTCCGACACTGGGGACTCAATTCCTGACGCTGTGTTCTGTTCCTGGTCCCGGCCAGTGAGATTGAGCATACCGGGGTTCTGGTACCGATCCCGTGCGCCCGCTCCGCCGATGGAGTTGTCACTTGAGCCCCGTCATTTAGACTGAATTTGTTATACTTCGGCGTCGTTTGGGGCGCAATGCGTAAGCCGTCAGTGGCGCGGCCAGTGTGGTGCCCTGCTGTTTCTGTCGATCTTTCGATTTTCCGCGTGAGGAACCTATGACCCAGGAAGTTGATAACAGTCGGCGGCGTATGCTGACGACAGTAACCTCAGGAGTCGGTCTGGTCGGCGTCGGTGCGATGGTTGTGCCATTCGTTGCAAGCATGGCGCCGAGTGCCCGCGCGAAGGCAGCCGGTGCCCCTGTCGAAGTGGATATCAGCGCACTGAAGGAAGGACGCATGCTGACAGTGGCATGGCGCGGTAAACCCGTGTGGATAATTCGCCGGACCCAGAAAATGCTTGATGATTTGACCCAGATTCGTGATCGATTGTCTGATCCTGATTCCACGGTATTGGATCAGCAGCCGGCCTATGCACACAACGAATTCCGCTCGATCAGGCCTGAAATCCTGGTTGTACTGGGTGTCTGCACCCACCTGGGATGTGCACCGACCGAAAAATTCGAAACCGGCGCCGCATCGGGCATCAGTGATGATTGGGTCGGCGGGTTTTTCTGTCCCTGTCATGGCTCGGCCTTTGATTTTGCAGGACGGGTTTATCGAAACGTTCCGGCGCCCACAAATTTGGTCGTGCCGCCCCATAGTTTTCTGTCCGAGAATCGCATACTTGTCGGAGTCGATCAGGAGGAGACAGCCTGATGGCGAGATTGATGGAGTGGATTGACGAACGTTTTCCGGCCACCAAGGTCTGGGAGGAGCACGTCTCCAAGTACTACACTCCGAAAAATTTCAATTTCTGGTATTACTTTGGTTCACTGCTGTTGCTGGTCATGGTCCTGCAGATCGTCACCGGCATCGTTTTGACAATGCATTACAAACCGGACTCTAGCCTGGCATTTGCATCGGTCGAGTACATCATGCGCGATGTGCCCGCCGGCTGGTTCATTCGCTACCTTCATTCTGTTGGCGCCTCGATGATGTTTCTGGCGGTCTACCTGCACATGTTCCGGGCAATGCTGTACGGTTCCTACAAAGGTCCTCGCGAGTTGATTTGGATCCTGGGGATGATCATTTATATCGTGTTGATGGCCGAAGCGTTTTTCGGTTATTTGTTGCCATGGGGAAATATGTCCTACTGGGGAGCGCAGGTCATCATTTCGCTTTTTGGTGCCATCCCTGTGGTCGGTGAGGGACTTGCCGAGTGGGTCCGTGGTGATTTCGTGATCTCGGATGCTACCCTAAACAGGTTTTTTGCCTTTCATGTCATCCTATTGCCATTGCTCTTGGCTCTGCTGGTTTACCTGCATATCGTCGCGCTGCATAAAACCGGCTCCAATAATCCAGATGGCGTAGAGATCAAAAAACAAAAAGATGATAAAGGCGTCCCCTTAGACGGAATTCCATTCCATCCGTACTACACGGTAAAAGACATTTTTGGTGCTGCGGTGTTTATGGCCATATTCCTCGCGATTGTATTTTTCGCGCCAGAGCTGAGTGGCTGGTTTCTTGAAAAAGATAATTTTGAACCCGCCAACATTCTTCAGACACCTCCGGATATTGTGCCGCTGTGGTACCTGACCCCCTACTACTCGATTCTGCGCGCGGTAACCTTCGAATGGTTACCCGGTGGCGCGAAACTCTGGGGCGTCATGGCGATGGGCCTCGCCATCGTTCTTTTCTTCTTTCTACCCTGGCTCGACCGATCAAAAGTAAAGTCGATTCGCTACCGTGGCTGGATGTACAAGACTATGCTGACGTTGTTTGCGGTTACTTTTGTGATGCTGGGCTACCTCGGGACCAAGAATCCTGGTCACGTTGATCTGATCTGGTTCAAAAATGTGGTTTGGGCACAGATTGGCCTGGTCATTTATTTTGCGTTTTTTCTTCTTATGCCGATCTACACTCAACTTGATCGTACAAAACCAGAACCAGACAGGCTGACAGGATGATGAAGAATCTCATCAAAATAGCAGTTCTGTGTCTGTTGCCGGTGTTGGCGATGGCTTCCGGCGGGGGTGATGAGGGGCTGGACCCAGTGGACATCGATTTAGCGGATAAAGCATCACTACAAAGGGGAGCGAAGACCTTTGTCAATTACTGTCTATCGTGTCATAGCGCCGCCTACATGCGTTACGAGCGCATGGGGACCGATCTCGGAATAAACGAACAGTTGTTACGGGAAAACCTGATGCTTGCAACTGAAAAGCCGGGCGACACCATGACGGTAACCATGTCAGAAGATGGTGCAAAAAAATGGTTTGGTGTGGTTCCACCGGATCTCAGTCTGACTGCGCGCTCGAAGAGCCCTAAGTGGATCTATACCTACCTCCGCAGTTTTTACTGGGATGAATCCAGTGGTACCGGCTGGAACAATACCTTGGTTCCCAATGTGGCGATGCCGCATGTGCTTTATCGCTTGCAGGGCTATCGTGAGGCGAAGTTCGAAGGCACCGCCGGTGGTATTCGACACTTCGCCGGTTACGTTGAGAAAACGCCGGGCCAGATGAGCAACGAAGAATATGATGCAGCCGTGCGGGACCTAACTAACTTCATGGTCTATCTGGCCGAACCAGCCAAGCTCGTGCGTTATAAGATCGGAATTTGGGTGATGATCTTCATGGGTATTTTGATCATTCTGACTTATGCCACAAAGAAGGAATACTGGCGCGACGTACATTGACTGATTCTACCGTTCAAGCTGCGACCTTTTGTCGTCTGCCATTTAGATTGGCAAACGCGGTGCGTCGCTCCATTAACAAGACAACTTAATCCAACGATGAAAATATACTCTGGCCCACTTTGTATATATGGACATGCCTGCCGTATCGTGCTGCAGGAGAAAACCATTGAACACGAAATCGTGTACGCCAAGCCAGGTGAGATGGCAGAACAACTGGCTGAGCTAAATCCTTATGGCGAAACGCCGATACTGCAGGATCGGGATCTCGTCCTATATGGCCCGACACTGATCACCGAGTACCTTGATGAAAGACTACCTCATCCGCCATTGATGCCAATAGATCCTGTGGGTCGCGGTAAGGCACGTCTGGCGATAGCCGATATACATAGGGACTGGCTCAACAATGCTCAGCGCAGCATCGAATTAGGCACCAAGCTCGACAAAAAATCGACTGACTTGATCCGTGATGGCCTAACAGCGATGGCTGTACAGCTGGAAGGGAAAAAGTTTGTACTTGGAGAAGAATTTTCCCTGGTTGACTGTTATGTAGGTCCTTTGCTTTGGCGTTTGCCGATGTTTAACCTGAAACTGCCAAAACAGGCAAAGCGACTGGAAGACTACGGCAACCGAATTTTTGCACGGCAGTCGTTTGCCAAGAGCTTAAGTGACGCGGAGAAGGAGATCCGCGGCATTTAACTGTTTCGATGGGCCTAAACGGGCCAGTTTGTATTTTGGATTTCGGATATGGAAAATGATAACGTCAGTTTAACATCCACTCGACCCTATCTGATTCGCGCAATCCGCGACTGGGTTGTGGACAACGGACTAACGCCACAAATCCTGGTGGATGCCACAGTAGAGGGCGTACAGGTACCCATCAGGTTTGTTAAAGATGGACGTATCGTACTGAACATAGACACCAATGCTGTCGTAGATCTTTACCTGGGCGACGACCAGATCAGCTTTAAGACTCGTTTCCACGGTCAATCGATGGAAGTGTTGCTGCCTGTTTGCAGCGTCATGGCAATTTATGCACGAGAAAACAATGATCGGGGATTTTTCTTTCAGGAAGCCACCACACGGAACACGCAAGAAGATAGATTCGACAACAAACAGGCAGGCGGTTCTGGCAAGAATCCGCGGCGCCCTAACCTCAAGTTAGTTGAATAACGGTAACGCAGTGGCCATAAAGAATCAGATGCACGGCACAACTATATTGTCAGTACGGCGAGGTGAACACGTCGTCATCGGCGGCGATGGGCAGGTTACTCTGGGCGAGACTATCATGAAGGGTAATGCCCGAAAGGTACGCCGCCTGTACGAAGACAAGGTGATCGCAGGCTTTGCAGGAGGTACCGCTGATGCGTTCACTCTGTTTGAGCGCTTCGAAGGTAAGTTACAGAAACATCAGGGTAATCTTTTACGTTCCGCAGTGGAACTGGCAAAGGACTGGCGGACCGATCGGATGCTCCGTCGACTGGAAGCGCTGCTGGCGGTTGCCGATAGATCTGTATCTCTGGTTATCTCTGGAACAGGTGATGTTATTGAGCCCGAGGGAGGCGTTATGTCGATCGGTTCCGGCGGGTCGTATGCAAAGGCGGCAGCGGTTGCGCTACTGGAGAACACTGATATGGACGCGCGGGCTATCGTAGAGCGGTCGCTCACGATTACTGCTGACATCTGTATTTACACCAATCACGAAGTCACTATCGAGGAGCTGGGCGGCTGATGGGCGGTTTTTACGCTGCGTTGGTTCCGGCTCAGCCAGCAGCCAGCAGAAATCATACTGTTCAACGGGTTAAGTGTGAGACTACGGGTGCCGATCTTAAGGGAGGTTCAAGCTGATGTCGCAGATGACCCCGCGCGAGATCGTAGAAGAACTCGATAAGCACATCATCGGCCAGTCCGATGCCAAACGGGCTGTTGCGATCGCCCTGCGAAATCGATGGCGGCGCGCCCAGGTCGCGGATGAATTTTTGCGTAACGAAATCACGCCCAAGAACATCCTGATGATCGGTCCCACTGGTGTAGGTAAGACCGAAATTGCAAGGCGGCTCGCTCGACTGGCAAAAGCGCCATTTATCAAGGTCGAAGCGACCAAATTCACCGAAGTCGGATATGTAGGCCGTGAAGTCGATTCCATAATCCGCGACCTGGCGGACATGGCTGTCAAAATGACGCGAGAAGAGGCGTTTGAAAAGGTCCGGCCACGCGCTGAAGACGCTGCAGAGGACCGGATACTCGACATATTGCTGCCACCCGCACGTGATGCTGGCAGTGAAGCATCAGGTACGGATGATTCGGCGAGCACGGACGGCGCCGGTCGTCAACGCTTCCGCAAGCTATTCCGGGAAGGGAAACTGGACGACAAAGAGATAGAAATTGAAGTAAGCGGCCCATCAGTCGGCGTAGAAATTATGGGCCCGCCTGGAATGGAAGAGATGACCAGTCAGCTGCAGGGGATGTTTCAGAACATGGGTGGCCAGCAGACGCGCACCCGCAAGGTCAGAATTTCCGAGGCTAAGAAACTGCTCACGGAGGAGGAAGCCGCCAAGCTGGTAAACGATGATGACTTGAAGCATCAAGCGGTCAAGCGGGTCGAACAGGACGGCATCGTTTTTCTGGACGAAATGGACAAAATCGTCGGCCGTACCGACTACCACGGGGGCGATGTATCCAGGGAGGGCGTACAGCGTGACTTACTGCCGCTGGTTGAGGGCTGTACCGTCAGCACTCGCTATGGCATGGTGCGCACCGACCATGTGCTGTTTATAGCCTCAGGTGCTTTTCAAATGAGCAAACCGTCTGACCTTATGCCCGAGTTGCAGGGTCGTTTACCGATACGCGTAGAACTTGATGCACTGACCACAGAAGATTTCGTACGCGTGTTGACAGAGCCGGATGCTTCATTGACGGAGCAGTACACCGCGTTGATGGAAACAGAGGGCGTTCACCTGGAGTTTGCCGCAGACGGTGTACAGCGGGTTGCCGAAGTCGCATGGAAGGTGAATGAATCGACCGAAAACATTGGTGCACGTCGACTACATACGGTTATGGAACGTCTGCTCGAAACAGTCTCGTTCGAGTCAGGAGATCGTTCGGGTGACCATGTGACGATAGATCGGGAATACGTCGACAAGCACCTCGAAAAATTAGCCGGTGACGAGGATTTGTCACGCTACATCCTTTAGCCTGTCCCCCCGGGGTAGCCCCCTGTGAGTGTGTGTGGTCCAGTTGAGCCGTTCCTACAACCCTGACGCAGTCGGTACCTGAAGCGTATACTGGGCTGTCCACCCATAGCGGGAGGACAGCAGAATGCGTGTACTGCTGATTGACGGGCTGAATCTGATTCGACGAGTCTACGCCGGTGTACCGGCGGCAGATGATCCAGGGTCCCGACACGACACCATCGTCAAATCGTGTGTGTTATCCCTGCAAAGAGCCTTGCGTCTTCAGCCGGCAACACATGTTGTTTGTGTAATGGACAGTCGTAGTCCGAGCTGGCGTCTGAAAGCTTATCCCGATTACAAGAAGAACCGCTCACCGATGCCTGACGAGTTGCGTGACTGTCTTCCTACAATTCTGGATGCATTTCGTAATGTCGGGGTGAGGGCATCGGAGGTCGAGGGCCTGGAAGCAGATGATGTAATTGCGACCATCGCCTGTCGTGTTGTTCAGGCAGGTGGTGCAGTGACGGTTGTTTCTACGGACAAGAGTTTTTGTCAATTGCTTGAGTTCGGTGTTCAGGTTTACGATCATTTTGCTGACGTCGAACACGATCACAACTGGGTGTCTGAAAGATTTGGGGTAGAGCCAGGACAGCTGGTGGATCTGTTTGCCCTGGCTGGTGACAGCTCTTTGGGTATTCCGGGTGTGCGGTCGGTAGGAATTCACACTGCAGTGAAGCTGCTACACGACTATGGTAATTTAGAGGGGGTTCTGTCCGCCGCTACCAAGATACCCGGGCGTCTTGGCAACAAGATTAGCCAAGGGTGTGATGATGCACGTTTGGCCAGGCGACTGGTCGCACTGCGCAGTGATGCGCAGCTTGGAATTAACCTGAAAGACTTTCGAATTGAAGCCTGACTGCCTGGTTATGGTCAGCTACTCCTTCTCATCGAGAATTTCTATACGGTCATCGGCACCCAGTGTCACCGCCACATCATCCAGGGTGGTAAACCGCCGGCCATCGATAGATTTCTTATAGGCCTGATAGGTCATTGATTGACCCTGACTGTCTGTAACCTGAATGTTCATGATTCGATGTTGCTCGTTCCAATGCAGAACAAACACCAGGGCTGACGTTGCGATAACCAGGGCCAGTAGTGTGTAGCCGACGAACCGAGCTGAGACACCACCTGAGTCTTTATCATTATCAATAGGGCCGTGGAGCCGCGCCGGCTGTGTTTTGGTCCGGAATATCAGCGCCACAATGACGATTACTGCCAGTGTGAAAAGTATCTTGGTCAGCATGTCAGGTGCAGTTGGTTTTTCGTGGTGCTGTCGTCACAGAGGTGATTCGGTTTCGGCCGGTGGCAGCTGTAGGTAGAAACCTTTGTCACGTAATTGCTGCCGGACGGTATCAGGGTCTGCTCTAGCCAGAGTCTGACCTGGCGATAACTCGAGGTTCATGACCTTTTCAAGTGTGCCCAGGGCTTCCAATAGATCAGAAGGCACCTTGGAGATATCAGAGTCGCGTTTTACGAACAGGTAAGCTTCCGACTTGCGGACACCCTTATAAACAACACACTTCATCGGCGTGAGCAGTCTGCCTTACAGGCTACTCGCTGTTTCTCTTACCGCCCCAGAGCCACGACCAGCTGCTCTTTTTCTCGGTGTGAGCCCTTTGGGCTACTGCTGTGAAGTCGCGCGATTCATTGCCAACATAAAGCTGTCGTGGCCGACCGATCTTGCTCTCTGAAGATTCGAGCATTTCCTTCCAGTGAGCGATCCAGCCGACGGTACGCCCGATGGAGAACAGTACAGTAAACATATTGGTGGGAAATCCAAGTGCCCGAAGGATAATCCCGGAATAGAAGTCCACATTGGGATAGAGTTTCTTCTCGACGAAGTAATCATCCTCCAGGGCAATTCGTTCCAGTTCCATTGCCAATTCCAGGGTGGAATCCTGCACGCCGAGTTCGTTGAGTACCTCATGGCATGTTACACGCATCACCTTGGCTCTGGGGTCGTGGTTCTTGTAGACTCGATGGCCAAATCCCATCAGACGAAATTTGTCCTGAGGGTCTTGCGCTTTACCGAGATATTTTGATATCCGGTCACGGGTTCCGATTTCATCCAGCATATTCAGCACGGCCTCATTTGCCCCCCCATGTGCGGGCCCCCAGAGCGACGCGATGCCGGCTGCAATACACGCAAAAGGATTCGCCTGCGACGAACCTGCGAGTCGTACTGTAGACGTAGAAGCGTTTTGCTCGTGGTCAGCGTGCAGAATCAATATTCTGTCGAGTGCCCTGGCCAGAACAGGGTTGATTTCATAGTCTTCGGTGGGTACAGCGAACATCAGGCGCAGCAGGTTTTCCGAATAGCTTAGCTTGTTCTCCGGATAAAGAAATGGCTGCCCCAGGGAGTACTTGAAGGCATAGGCACCAATTGTGGGCATCTTCGCAATCAGTCGATGGGCTGCGACCATACGCTGCATGGGGTCCTTAATATTGGTGCTGTCATGGTAGAACGCAGACAGTGCACCGACGACTCCAACCATGATTGCCATAGGATGAGCACTGCGAACAAAACCGCTGTAGAACCGAACCAGCTGCTCATGCAGCATCGTATGCTGATTGATGTTTGTATCGAAATCAGACTTTTCTTCAGGTGACGGCAGTTCACCGTGCAGCAGCAGATAGCAGACATCCATGAAATCTGTTTTCTCGGCCAGCTGATCGATCGGATAACCTCGATGCAGGAGTATGCCTTTGTCACCGTCGATGTAAGTAATCTCCGATGAGCATGAGGCAGTGGAGGTGAAGCCGGGATCGTAGGTAAAAACACCACTCTGCTCATACAGTTTTCGGATGTCGATGACTTTTGGGCCGATCGAACCGTGAATTGTGGGTAACTCCCAGCTTTCACCGGTCTCATTGTCTGTAAAGGTGAACGAATGCCGAACGGATTGTGCCGGCTCAACCCGTTTACGCTGTGTCGCTTCTGTCATGATGCCCCCAGTCCTGCCAAATCCTTGAGAAAAATAAATGAGTTCAGTGTCCCTGAGTCATCCGCCCCAGACCTTATTTATACGCTTGTGGGGACAAAAGAAAACCTTGACAGGCGGATACGACCTCGCTCAACCATAAGCCGATTCTGCGAATCACGCCTGCTTGCGCATTTTACTTGAAATTACAATTGTTTATGGAAAAGATCGTGAAATTGTCTCAATATGACCGAAGTTACCGGCTGGTATAAGGACTGGTGACGTCCGGTAGCGCGATGCGAATCGACCAGGCAGGTGTGTTCAGGGTAGCCTCTAGCGCTGTGAATACAGCCAGTCAATTACGCCTTCGTGAACAGAATAATCTGGGGTGAGTTTGGTGGAGCTGTGATTTTGCAGTATGACGACAATCCAAGTCTTGTTGTCGGGTGTCTCCGCGAAACCTGCTATTGCACGAACATGTTTTAGGCGGCCGGTCTTCAAACGCAGCTTTCCCTTAGTCGCCACATCGCGAAAATACCGTCGTGCCGATCCATCGTAGCCTGCAAGCGGCAGCGAGGCTTTGAATTCGGAAGCGAAGGTACTGTAGTGAGCGTGTTCCAGCAGGTCAGCAAGACCGCGAGCGGTCAGTCGGGCATGACGAGAAAGACCGGCGCCGTTGACCATGTTAAGCGCTCCCAGCTTCAAGCCCTGTGTATTCAGCCATCTTTGTACGACGGCGACACCCTGTTCCGGTTTTACGGAGGCGCCATTGTGTTCTGCCGCAAGGGTCAGCAACAGGTTGCGACTCATTACGTTATTACTGAATTTGTTGATGTAGGTTACGATCTGTCCTAGTGGTACTGATGGAAAATTCAAGAATTCGGTGTCACCAGGTGCTGCAGTACCTGTTCGAAAAGTCCCCGTTAAACTGCCACCCATTTCCTCCCACAGGTGACGGAAGACACCATAAATATACTGATGGTGTGGCAGTACTGACCGTACCAGAACGATTTCACCACAAGTTGGGGGATATTGACCGCCCACGGTGACTTCAGTTCTATTGCTGTGTGCGGTGACGTCAAGCGTAATTCCGCCATTGCGCCCGTTACAGGCACCCGGAAGTACACGCACCTTGTTCTTGATCTGCAGCGTGCTGGCCGGGGGCTCGGCCCGTACTGTCAGTCGGTTCAGCGCCGGGCGGATCACGATCCGGGTGGCAGAAAAATTGATCAGCGCTGCGCTCGGCGGCGTGTTGTAGGCTCGGAATATACGGCCGTCCAAAGTCTGCGTGTCGATTGCAGATTGATCGAATAGATGATCGTCGACGACGAGGTCGCCGTCGATGCGTTTAAGGCCCTGCGCCTGCAGGTTCTTCAGTAACTTCCAGAAGCGTTCGATCACAAACCAGGGATCTCCGCTGCCCTTAAGAACCAGATCCCCCTTAAGCGTCCCCGCTTTCAACGTACCGCTTAAATAGGTTTTTGTTTCCCACTGATAGCTCGGGCCAAGCAGATCCAGCGCAGCGATGGTTGTGAGCAGTTTCATCGTAGAAGCCGGGTTTCTCGGTGTGTCAGCCAGGTGCGATACCAGGGGCATCGATGCCCCTGCTTCTTTGATTAAAATGCTGACCGATGAAGAGGGTATGCCTTTCTTCTTCAGCAAATTGGCCAGTTGATCGGGCAGAATGGCCTGTGCCGTACTGCTAGTTGCAAGTACACTGATCATGCAGACCAAGAGCGCCGCAGCCCGGAAGGACATTGGATTGTTTTTCATCGTGACCAGGGTCTTGTTTTTTTCACGCAAACCCCCATGTGATGGTTGAAGCGCGATCGGGACAGCCTGTTATAATTTGAACAGGCGCTTCTCTATTGTCCGTAATTCTGATCTGACATCGCAACATGGCAAAAAAAAGCATATTCAGAGTTGTTTTCCATAGCCAAGGGAATGTTTACGAGCTTTATGCCCGCGAAGTCTCCCAGGGGGCTATGTACGCTTTTGTTGAGGTCGGTGATATTATTTTCGGAGAACGTTCGAAGCTGGTGGTAGATCCTTCGGAGGAAAAACTTAAATCGGAGTTCAGCGAGGTCAAACGGACCTATATTCCTTTGCATGCGATTATCCGCATCGATGAGGTTGAAAAAGAGGGTAAAGCCAAGATTACGCCTACTGATGGTGAGAAGATCGGCAACATATCGCCCTTCCCGATGCCGCTTAAACCCCCCGCAGTCGATTGATCGACAACAACAAGGATCTTAACCGGTAGACCAGACACAACTCACACCGGTTCCACCCAAGCCGCAGTACCCAGCCGGGTTTTTTGCTAGATACTGTTGGTGATAGTCCTCAGCATAGTAAAACTCGGTAGCTGGGAGAATTTCGGTTGTAATGGGGTCGAAGCCACGCTCTCTGAGAGTGTTCTCATAAGATCTTCTCGAACTTTCGGCCTCTCTGGTCTGTTCCTGATCAAAGGTATAGATTCCCGACCGGTACTGCGTACCGATGTCGTTTCCCTGTCGCATGCCTTGGGTCGGATTATGAGCTTCCCAGAAAATTTTCAGTAGTGCTGCATAGTCAACGTGTGTCGTGTCATAAATCGCCAGAACGACTTCGTTATGGCCAGTCAGTCCCGAGCAGACTTCTTCGTAGGTAGGATTCGGTGTGAGGCCGGCTGCATACCCCACCGCCGTTGTATAGATGCCATCTTGTTGCCAGAAAAAACGTTCTGCACCCCAAAAACAACCCAAGCCGAAGACGGCTTGTCTGCAGTTGTCGGGGAACGGGTCTTTAATGGGGCGACCGGTGACAAAGTGCTGGTCAGTGACAATCATGGCATGCTCTCGACCCGGTAACGCGTGTTTTCTGGACGGGAGGTTCAATGTTTTTTCAGCAAATCCGAACATAGTAATTGTTCCTATTTCTGGCGGCGGCCCCAGGTAACACGTGGTTTTCCTGCGAGGTCTGTGCTGGAAACTATAGTCTCGAATCCACCTTGCGACAATAACTTGTGTACAGCGTTTTTCTGGTCACAGGCATGTTCGAGTACCAGCACTCCCTGGCTGTTCAGATAACGTCTGGCAGCGGCGCAGATCATACGCAGTGCATCCAGGCCATCGTAGCCTGATATCAGCGCATCGACAGGTTCGTACAATGTTCCAGCTTCCAGCCGCGGGTCTCCCACTCGTACATAAGGTGGATTACTTACGATGAGCCGGTAGTGCTGATCTGCCAAAGGCGCAAACCAATCGCCTTGTCGGAAGGTGACATTTCGGACTCCCAACCTGGCTGCATTTTTCATTGCGACCTCCAACGCCGATTGGGAAATGTCAGTTGCAGTGACCTGAACATTCGGCCGCTCAGTAGCAATGGCCAGAGCGATTGCACCACTCCCCGTGCCAAGATCAGCAACATTGCAGGGTTGTTCCGGTAGGTGTTCCAGGGCCTGCTCGACCAGTAGCTCAGTTTCGGGCCGTGGAATCAGAACTTCTGGACTGACCAGCAGGTCCTGCGACCAGAACTCCTTTCGTCGCAGCAGATAGGCGATCGGTTCACCGGCCGCACGCCGCTTGATCAGCGTCGAAAAGACCTCTCTTTGCCGATTGGTCAGTGTCATTGATCGACCGGTGGTTACCGCACTCCGGTCGATCCCGCTGATGGCACAAAACAGCAGCTCTGCGTCCAGGGCCGGTGTATCGCTGGTTTTGTTGAGCTGGCTGGTGGCCTGATACAAAAGTGCCGCAGTATCGGGCAGGGTCATTTCGATGCCATGGCGGCAAGGAGATCAGCTTGATGTTCGGCACCCAGGGGTTCAACAACTTGCAAAAGATCCCCGGATAGAATCTCATCGAGCTTATAAAGCGTCAGATTGATACGGTGATCGGTAACCCGGCCTTGAGGAAAATTGTAGGTTCGGATACGTTCAGATCGGTCCCCGCTACCGACAAGATTGCGACGGTTTTCAGCTTCGGCCTCGCGCTGTTTGCGTTGTTCAGATTCCAGCAACCTGGATCGCAGAATCGACATGGCGCGAGCCTTGTTTTTGTGTTGGGAACGCTCATCCTGGCACTCCACCACTATTCCAGTTGGGAGATGCGTGAGACGCACCGCGGAATCGGTTCGGTTGACGTGCTGGCCACCGGCCCCAGAGGCGCGAAAAGTATCGACCCGCAAATCTGAGGTGTCGATCGGTACATCGCTGATTTCGTCGGCCTCGGGCATGATAGCCACCGTGCACGCCGAGGTATGAATCCGGCCTTGAGCTTCTGTCTCTGGCACACGCTGTACCCTGTGGGCACCGGACTCGAACTTCAACCACGAGTAAGCCCCGCGACCCACAATCCTGCTGATAATCTCCTTAAAGCCGCCATGCTCGCCCGAACTCTGGCTCATGACCTCGATTTTCCATCGTTGTTTTTCGGCAAAGCTGCTGTACATACGGAAAAGATCCCCGGCAAACAGAGCGGCTTCGTCACCGCCTGTCCCGGCCCTTATTTCAAGAAAAATATTACGCTCGTCGTTAGGGTCTTTGGGGATCAAAAGCTTTTGCAATTGGCCCAGAAGCGTATCGAGCTGCATCTGCAGTCGAGGCAGTTCTTCCTGGGCCATTTTCCGAATCGAGAGATCATCGTCGTTGATCATAATCTCGGTCTGGTGGAGTTCCTGGGCCAGCCTCTGGTATTCCTGAAACTTGGTTACCACAGGGGAGATATCCGCAAGTTCAATGGACAGGCCACGGAACGTGTCCTGTTGAGCGATCACGCTGGGATTAGACAGGAGTGCATTGATTTCTTCCTGACGCTCAGCCAGGTGCTCGAGCTTTTCCTGAATCGAAGGATTCATGGATCAGTCCGGTAGCTTGAATAGTTTTCGAGCGGCGTCTATGAGAGAACCGTTGCCGTCTTCATCGGCCTGTTTTAGAGCCTGGCTGGGTGCATGAGCGAATTTTCTGGAAAGCGTACGGGCGAATGCTTCAAGGACTTCTCCGGGATCCTCTCCATTTTCGATTCGGCGCTGAGCCTGACGAAGTTCACTATCTTGCAGGGCATCGATCTGTCCTCGGATAGCGCGGATTGTAGGTATCGAGTCCAGCGACCGGAACCAGCGCATGAAACGGACCACCTGCAGATCGATGATCTTTTCAGCATCATCAGCAGCTTCTCTGCGCGAGCCAATGTTCTTTTCTACGATGTTCTCAAGATCATCTACCGTGTAAAGGAAAACGTCTCTGAGAGATCCAACTTCGGGTTCAATGTCACGGGGTACCGCAAGATCGATCATCAAAACTGGTTTGTGGCGGCGTGTCTTTAGAGCCCGCTCAACTGTGCCCTTGCCGACAATGGGCAGTGTACTGGCTGTAGAAGCGACGACGATATCGGCCTCGTGAAGTCGGTCTGCAATGTCTGCCAGTGAAATGGCTTCACTGTTATGCCCGCCTGCCAGCATTTGTGCACGTTCGATCGAACGGTTTGCAACAATAATACGGTTCACGACACTGTTGCGAAAGTACCGAGCAACCAGTTCGATTGTTTCACCGGCGCCGATCAGTAGGACTGTCTGATCTGTCAGCTGGGAAAATATCCTGCGGGCAAGGTCGACAGCTGCAAAGGCGACGGATACTGTGCTGGCACCAATGAGAGTTTCGGTACGGACCTGTTTTGCGACGGAAAATGTATGCTGAAAAAGACGATTGAGGATCTTTCCCGTCGCCCCTGCGTTGTAGGCGGTTGTAAATGCGGATTTCATCTGACCCAGAATCTGAGGTTCTCCAAGCACCAATGAATCAAGACCAGACGCGACTCGAAAGGCATGCTGAACAGCTTCCTCACCAGGCAGACAGTAGGTTGCAGCATCAAGGTTTGCAGCATCCAGTTGTCCGTAATTGCACAGCCATTCGAATACCTGGTCCGGTCGAGCACTGTTTTGGTGACAGTAAATCTCGGTTCGATTACAAGTCGACACAATGGCCGCTTCTGCCACGTTGCCCGAACTGACCAGCGAACGTACGGCACCCGGTAATTGCTCGCTCGTAAAAGCGGCTTTTTCACGCAACGAGACCGGTGCGGTACGATGATTGAGACCGAACGTCAAAAGGTGCATGGAATCAGGGAGGGGAGGAGCAAGATGCGTATTTTTCGTGGCTGAAAACTACCTGTCAAGGACAAGACGGTGGTGTCAGTGGTACTTTAACCCGTTTATGCGACCCCCAGAGTCTACGAGGCTTGCCGCTTGGTGTTATTCTCCTCCAATCGTCGGGATCTCGCCATTCAGTACGATTGGGTATCACCTTGTTCGGATCATGCGTCATCTAACAGCAATCGCTCTCTTTATCTCCGCTGCAACGGGTTGTGCCGTAGTCCCTGCACAGCAGTCGAATAACGAGCCTGCAGTCCAGGGCCAAATCCACGACGAAAAGGCCCTGGCCAGTGAGGCCAACCGGACATCAGAACTTCTTTTCCATTATTTGCTGGGAGACATCGCATCACGCCGAGGTGACGGTTCGCGGGCTGCTGAGTCGATGGCCAAAGCAGCTCGAATCAGTGCCGATCCACAAGTTGCCGTCAGGGCCTACCGCCTTTCCATGCATGCGGGGCACTTCGAAAGCGCACTCGAAATTTCGGAGTTGCTTAGACGACTTCTGCCGGAATCGGATCAGCCGTATTTTATGACGTTAAAGGTGCTGACTAAATTGGGGCGACATGATGCGTTCTTTGACCAACTGGTGTTATTGCTCGACAGGACCAGCTCGTCAGTTGGGTCTCATCTCAGACGAGCGAGCGAAATTCTGGGGCAGGAACCCGACCCTGCCGTATGGTTGCCGGTCATGGAGCGACTTGTAGAGCGTTACCGTCACGATGCACAGGTGTATCTGGCACAAGCCTGGCTGGCTTATAGAGCCGAACGCCCAGAGGTCGCGGACAGTGCTCTTAACCAGGCACTTGTGGTGAGGCCCGGGTGGGAGGAGGTGGCGATGATGCAGTTGTCACACTTCAACCGGTCCGACAATAGAAAACAGCTGGCCGACTATGCGGAATCATTTCTGCGGGACTATCCGGACAGCAGTGAATTGAGAATTACCTGGGCCAGACTGTTAGCTGAGTGGGACGAATACGAGAAAGCACTGACTCAGTTCACCGAACTTGTCGAACGCGACCCTGAGAATAGAGAGGCGGTCTATCCAGCCGCTGTGCTAAACATGGAACTGGGGAACGATCTGATGGCAACCCGTATGTTTGTACGCTATCTCGAACTCGATCCCGAACACGACCAGTCCAGATTATTTCTTGCCCGGATCGCAGCAGGTCAAATTCGTTATGATGAGGCGCTCTCTTGGCTATCCGCGGTAACGAGCGACGAACACGTTTTTGACGCGCAGCTGAGAACAGCCTTCGTGCTTGTAGATGCCAAAAGAATCGATGAAGCACTGGCGCATCTCCTACAGATAGTCCCAGATTCGGTACCCGAACAGGTACGGATCTATCTGGCCCAAGAAAGGATTCTGCACCAGTCTCAGGGACCGGAGGCAGCGCTGGAACTGTTAGACACGGCGCTCATCGATGTACCGGGACACGGCGACCTTCTTTATGCAAGAGGTCTGGTAGCTGCACAGCTTAAACTGGTCGACAAGCATGAAGCCGATATGCGCCGCCTGATCGAGCTGGAGCCGGATAATGCGCATGCCTATAACGCTTTGGGCTATACCCTGGCTGATCAGACAGACCGCCTCAATGAAGCATTGGTACTGATCGAGCGTGCGTTGACACTGCTTCCCGAAGACCCCTTCATTTTGGACTCTATGGGTTGGGTGCATTATCGGTTGGGCAATACCGACCTGGCGCGGGAGTATCTGCAAAAGGCGATCGATCTGCGTATGGATGCGGAGATTGCAGCCCATCTGGGAGAGGTGCTGTGGATGGATGGGGAGCGCGATCAGGCGCGGGCAGTATGGCAACGCGGTCATGAAGATGACCCAGACAATTCAGTACTGCGAGAGACGTTGCAGAAGTTCGAACCGTGAACGGCAAGCGCTGGTTTAGCGTCTGTCTGCTGGTCTCGGCCTGCGCCCAGGCGCCATCGGCACCTGTTGATTCGGATCCACCGACCCGGAATACGTTGTGGCAACAGAGACAGTTGTTATTGTCGGATTATGAAACGTGGAATCTCAGTGCCCGCCTGGCAGTTAATGCCGGTAGCCGGCATGAAACGGCAACTATTTTCTGGCGACGTCGTGGACTCACCAGTCGAATAGATTTGTTCGGTGCTTTCGGGGTCGGAAGGGTTCGAATATCCGAAGATCCCCAAGGTGCTGTCTTGGTGAAGGAGGATAAGAATTCGGTCAAGGGTCAATCTGCCGATGAAGTGCTGTACAGGACGCTTGGCTGGCATGTGCCGTTTAAGCAGATGGGATACTGGTTACGCGGGTTGCCTGAACCGGAACTTCCCGTGACGATCGAACTCGATAAAACCGGCAAGTTGAAAAAGCTTATACAGTCGGGTTGGCAGGTGACTTTCCTGGAATACCGAATTTATGCGGGCCTCGAGCTACCTCGGAAGCTCTATCTTGTTGCCGATCCCGATATGCTTCCAGCCAGGATTCAGCTAGAGGTTGGTGAGGCTGAGAGTTTCAGTGTGAAGATTGTGATCAGCCAGTGGCAAGCTGGTGACGAAACGGCGCAGAGTTCAGGATGAAAAGCTGGCCGGCACCCGCGAAGCTGAACTTGTTTTTACACGTCGTGGGGCGGCGTGGGGACGGTTATCACGAACTGCAAACATTGTTTCAGCTGCTCGATTTTGCTGATGTGCTGCACTTCGAGGTTCGAAACGACGGCGTAATTCGCCGCGAAGGAGGGGCAGGTCTACCCGAGCGTGATCTGACAGTTCGTGCGGCCTGCAAGCTGCAGCAGTTCGCCGGGACCGGACTTGGTGTTGATATAACGCTCGACAAAAGGATTCCCGTTGGTGCCGGTCTGGGTGGTGGGAGCTCGGATGCAGCGACTGTGCTTCTGGCACTGAATCGGCTATGGGAGGTACATGCCAGTATCGAGACGCTTGTTCAGTTGGGGGCAGAACTGGGCGCAGATGTGCCGGTTTTCATCCACGGCCATTCAGCCTGGGGTGAGGGAGTCGGCGAGAAAGTAACCCCAGCAATGCTTTCTGCGAGAATTTACTGTGTTGTGGTGCCTGAAGTGATGGTTTCCACTGCGGCTGTATTCAACGATTCCGAATTGACACGAAACACGCCGCGAATCAGAATACCCTCCCTTTTTGAGGGAGGTCTGAGCAACGACCTGGAACCGGTCACATGTCGGCTTTATCCAGAAGTGGGTGAGGCGCTTGTCTGGCTCCGCCAGTTTGGAGAGGCCAGAATGACAGGAAGCGGTTGTGGCTTATATGTGGTTGTGTCAGACCGACGGAGTGGGGAAGATATTTTGGAGCAGGCGCCGGCAGGCATCGATGGGTTTGTTGCAGCCGGCATAAACCAGCATCCACTAAAGACAACCGAGCCAGTTGGGGTGTAGCCAAGTGGTAAGGCACCGGATTTTGATTCCGGCATTCCCAGGTTCGAATCCTGGCACCCCAGCCATATTGGTGTCGAAACCAATGGAGGAGCATTAGTGTCTTTCGACGATCTCACCGTGTTTACGGGTAACGCTAATCCAGAGCTCGCTCGGGAGGTGGTCGCGCATCTGGGGATTGGGCTCGGACGCGCCTTGGTGAGCACGTTCAGCGATGGTGAAGTCAACGTTGAGATTATGGAGCACGTCCGGGCAAGTGACGTTTTTGTCATCCAGCCCATCTGTGCACCATCCAGCAAACACCTGATGGAACTACTGGTAATGATCGATGCGTTAAAGCGTTCCTCAGCAGAACGTGTGACCGCCGTAATGCCTTACTTCGGTTATGCGCGTCAGGACCGGCGTCCTCGGACGGCCCGGGTCGCGATCACAGCGAAACTGGTCGCTGACATGATCGGCGTAGCAGGTGCCGACCGGGTAGTCACCATGGATCTGCATGCTGATCAGATACAGGGATTCTTTGATGTGCCGGTAGACAATATTTATGCCGCACCGGTTCTGAACAGTGAATTGTGGCGACAGCAGCCAGAAAACCTGTTGGTTGTCTCTCCTGATGTCGGAGGTGTTGTTCGAGCACGGGCCATGGCTAAGCAGCTGGGTGCAGAACTGGCGATCATTGATAAGCGTCGTCCCAGGTCCAACGAGGCCAAAGTCATGCACATTATTGGGTCTGTGGACGACCATACCTGCGTGTTGATGGATGATATGGTCGACACCGCAAGCACGCTGTGTGAAGCCGCGTCCGCCCTGAAGGATGCGGGCGCGAAACAGGTGAAGGCCTGCTGCACCCACCCGGTGCTCTCAGGTCAGGCCGTAGAAAGGATTACTGAATCTGAACTGGACGAGGTGGTTGTAACCAACTCTATCCCTCTGAATGAGGAAGCTGCGGCCTGTGACAAGATTCGCCAGATCAGCATTTCCGAACTGCTTGCCGAATCGATTCGCCGAATCGCTGAGGGCGATTCCGTGAGTTCGCTTTTTATGGAATGAGAGGCCGGAACGGTTATCAAAGACTAATGTGGGAGTTAAGGAGAACAAAAGATGAGTACTAATTTTGAGTTGAATGCCAAGGCTAGAGATGTATTTGGCACCAATGCAAGCAGGCGCCTGCGCCGTTTAGACCAGGTGCCGGCGATGATCTATGGTGGCGACCAGGACAACGAAGCTGTACTTCTTGACCATCACGAGATCATGCACAATCTGGAAGTTGAGGCTTTCCATTCGGCGATCATCTCTTTGAATACCGGATCTGGTTCACAGCAAGTGATTCTACGCGAGGTTCAGCACCATCGATATCGACCTAGGTTGGTGCATGTCGACTTTCAACGGATAAAGGCGACCGAAAGGCTGCACATGAAAATTCCACTGCATTTCGCGGGGGTCGATGAAGCCCCTGGGGTGAAGGTCGAAGAAGGCATTTTTTCCCCACTGATGACAGAGCTCGATGTCACCTGTTTACCGAAGGATCTGCCTGAGTATATTGAGATCGATGTCTCCGCACTGGGAATTAATGACGTGATACATCTTTCCTCGGTGGAACTGCCTGAGGGTGTTGATCTGACCGTGGTTCTTCACGAAGGTGAAGATCCATCTGTTGTTACCGTTATGCCGCCGCGGACGATCGAGGAAGAAGTCCTCGAAGCTGAAGACGGAGTCGAAGTTGTGGAAGTCGAGGAAGGTGCAGCGTCTGCCACTGGAGAATCAGCTGGCGACGCGGACTCGTCTAAAGAGAAGGCCGAAGAGTAATAGCCTATCGGCGATCACCGGGCCTGTGTTTTTGAACTAGGCTTCGGTGTTGTCGGTATTCTCTGAATGGCCCAGATCATCCTCATCGTCGGATTGGGAAATCCGGGCACTGGCCATGCCGGTACCCGACACAATGCAGGCTATTGGTTTCTGGAGGAACTCGCGCGCCGCTATCCACTGGATTTCCGGCTCGAAGCACGGTTCAAGGGCGAACTCGCTGAACTGCAGATTGGCGGACACAAACTGCGGTTACTGCGACCGAATACCTTTATGAACTTAAGTGGTGTATCGGTCGCACCACTTGCCCGTTATTTTGATATCGCAGCCGAGCAGATTCTGGTGGTGCACGACGACCTTGATCTGTCACCTGGTGTTGCGAGAATCAAAAACGGTGGCGGCCACGGCGGTCACAACGGACTGCGTAGCTTGTTCAGTGACTTGGGGTCCAGGGAATTCATGCGCTTGCGTCTGGGTATTGGCCATCCAGGTAATTCAGATGAGGTTACCGATTATGTGTTGCGGATGCCGTCACCCCAGGACCGCGAGTTAATACTGGAAGCAGTTCAGCGCTCGGCTGAGTTGTTCGAAGACATGGCAGCAGGTGACTGGGAGCGCGTGATGAACGAACTGCACAGGGGCCCGAACGGGGTAGACGACTGAATGGGGTTTCGCTGCGGTATCGTCGGGCTGCCCAATGTTGGCAAGTCCACATTGTTTAATGCCCTGACCCGTGCAGGTGTTCAGGCCGAAAACTACCCTTTCTGTACTATTGATCCGAATGTCGGGATGGTCGAGGTCCCGGATCAGCGATTACCTAAGATTGCTGAGTTCATACAACCGCCCAGGGTGATCCCCGCCGCCATAGAGTTTATAGATATTGCCGGACTGGTTTCCGGCGCCTCCCGGGGTGAAGGGCTCGGCAATCGTTTCCTCGCCCACATCCGTGAGGTCGACGCGATAGCTCACGTGGTGCGCGCGTTTGAAAATCCCGATGTCGGTCACGTGGCAGATCAGGTCGATCCGCTGTCTGACATTGCGACTGTCGATACCGAACTTGCCCTGGCGGACCTGGAAACAGTGGAGCGGGCACTGGATAAATCCCTTAAGGGGTCTAAGAACGGTGATAAGACTCAGCTTCAGATGGCCCACCTGTTCGAGCGGGTTCGGGCCTGGCTGGACCGTGGAGCACCGATCCGCAGCATGGCACTTGTACAGGTGGAGCGAGCAGCACTGAAACCACTTTGCCTGTTGACCGCCAAGCCGGTGCTGTACGTGTCTAATGTCGACGAACACGATTTGGACGGTGGAGAGGGGTCAAACGTCGCGGCTGTTAAGGCGCATGCGCAAATTTCGGGTGATGAGCTGGTTTTGGTCAGTGCCAGAATTGAACAAGAAATCGCGATGCTTGATCATCAAGAGCGCAGTGTATTTCTGAATGATTTAGGGCTCGCAGAATCCGGCCTGGATCGGGTGATTCGAGCCGGTTATTCCTTGCTTGGCCTGCGGACTTTTTTTACTGCGGGGCCGAAAGAGGCACGGGCCTGGACTATCAAGTCCGGAATGACCGCGTCAGCTGCCGCCGGGGTGATCCACACCGACTTTGAGCGGGGGTTCATTCGTGCTGAGACCATTGCTTACGACGATTTTGTTGCGCTCGGTGGCGAGCAGGGGGCACGTGATGCGGGGCGGTTGCGTCTAGAAGGACGTGATTACGTTGTAAATGACGGTGATATAATGCATTTCAGGTTCAACGTCTGATCCTGCTGGTCGGCCATACCTACGTTGGACAGCCTGCGTCCCCCTTGGCTATGTAGCTCAGCTGGTTAGAGCACGGCACTCATAATGCCGGGGTCGGTGGTTCGATCCCACCCATAGCCACCATCTAATCAAGTAGTTAGTTCTGTTCCACCATGGGGGTCATGTTCTGTGGCACAAATTTGGCACAGCAGATTCGCAAAAGCAGCCATCGGATCATGATTTAGAATGGGTAATACTAGCTGACCCTTGAGTTGGGCTCTCCAATGGCTTTTGTTAAATCCCCACCTAATATTCCTGACTACCAGCTAGAAGTTGCGTTTCCCGAGTCGGAGTACGCCACCCGGCTGGAATTAGTCAGGGAGAGCATGAACGAGAAAGGTTTGGATGTGCTGCTCGTTACCTATGTGAACAACGCCTGCTATCTCACCGGTTATCAAACCCCGCTTGCTAACTGGTACGTGTGTATCGCGGTACCGGTTGAAGGAAACTTGGTGGCCCACGTCTTGGACCTGGAATTAATGAACCTCTATTTGCACGGATGGCCGAGCCACGCGCCGGTTTATTCTCTGGCGTGGTGGGACGAGGAACAGGCGGCCGATGAGCTCTCGGGAATTCTCAAAGAGCATGGGTGGGCAGACAAACGCGTAGGGCTGGAGATGCAGCGTGATGGTTGCAGCGCCCATTTTGCCCGCACGCTTAGCGAGCAATTGCCGCAGGCGACCCTCATCGATGCGTCCGAAGTGGTTCTCAGTCGTCGGGTGATCAAATCACCGGCAGAGCTCGAGACCATGCGCGAGGCGGCCAGACTTACCGATATTGGTATCAAGGCTGCCCTGGAGGAGGTTTGTGCCGGGCGCAGAGACGGTGATGCTGTGGCTGCGGCGTACAGTGCCATGTCGAGAGCCGGCAGTGAGTATCTCACTATCCAACCGCTGCCTTATGCAGGTGAGTCTCAGCGTCTCGCCCATCTGGGAGCCAAACGACGGGTCATGCAAAAAGGTGATGTCTTCTCAATGGAGATGACAGGAGTTTTCAATCGGTATTCGGCACCAATATTTCGCAGTGCTTCCCTCGGTGCGCCTAGTAGCGATGTCCTGCGGTTGCTGGATACCGCTAACGCGACGCTGGAATTGCAATTCGAACTGGCAAAGCCCGGGGTGCCAGCCCAGGTGATAGCCAGCGAATTAAAATCTCTGGCGAAAAAAATGCTCAATGGGTTGACTCAGCCACGCGAGCTTTATGCCTATTCGGTGGGAATTGGTTTCCCCCCTGATTGGGTGGAGCACTCGATGTATATCCATGAACGGATGGAACGTCCATTGCAGGCTGGCATGACGTTTCATTCGCCCCACGGGTTCAGAGTGTTCGACCGAGGTATTGGCGCATCGTTCAGTGAGACGTGGGTTGTGACGGAAAATGGTGGAGAAAGACTGACTCAAGCACCGCGTGAGTTAGTTATTGTCGATTGAGTAAACCCGGTGAGGTGCAGAATCTTGAACAAATATGATTCACTAGCAAAAGTGCGTATAGCACATCAACGAACGCGGCACACCCACGGCACAGTGCCATATCAAATCTCGCTTTGAAGCCCTTCCATTCAGGTTTCTAAAGTTGTAGTCTGAAGTTACGGGAATAGGCTGTGTTTACAGATGTTTCTTCATGACAAGTGCGCCCTTATGGCGCACTTCTGTTCATGATGATAGTGGCTGGGATGCACTCATAATGCCGGGGTCGGTGGTTGACATATCTTAAACGGGTGTTCAGGTTAGGGTTTCTATTTTCGGATCACT
>JAKUQR010000016.1 GCA_022450155.1 Gammaproteobacteria bacterium
GGCGAAGCGGTTCGATTTCAACTGGAAAGCGCGACCAGCTGCCGGCGCGGGCCGAGTAGCCGGATTCGATCATGGCATCGATCAGTCTTTCCGCGAAGCCTCGGTAGAGAATGTTATTCATGGAATGCTTCCCTCGATGGGTCATGGAAGTAAGCACTGCTGAGTCACTAGCGGATATTATCATTTTAGGAGATAAACGAGGATACCGATAGTGATAAATAGGCAAGTTGCAAATTAAGACCTAGAATATCCGCTCATGGAGTCGATCAGATAGTCAACTGAACATCTCGACAGTCAGGTCCTAAATAGATAAACAAGATGAGTCAGGTTACCCGCGGTCTAACGGAGATTCAGGATGCCCGGCAAGTACGCCGCCGCTTGCGCTTGGGCGAAGTCCTGGTGAGTGAGGGCCTCACAACTGAGGCTGAGATTCATGTTGCACTGAGTCAGCAAAAACAGCAGAAAGGCAAACGCCTCGGTGAAGTGCTGGTTGAACTGGGTATGGTTGACGAGAGCGCCATAGCCAGGGTTCTGGCGAACCGACTGGGGTTGCCATTTATTGATCTAGACAGCACCGACATCGAGTCCGACGCACTTACCGAGATTCCGGCTAGAGTGATCCGCGAGCACCAGGTATTTCCCATCAGGGTAGACACTGAATCGCTTACAGTGGCAATGGGAGATCCACTGTCGAGTGAGGCGATAGACGCCGTTCGTTTTACCTGTAAGAAACGAGTGGTCGAGGTGGTTGCAACACCCACTCAACTAAAAGTGTATATCGCAGACCGGTTATCTACCCAAGAAAGCAGCGAGGATTTTGAGACCTATCTGCGGTCGCTCGGTGGCAGCGGCGTTGCCGGGGATGCCGAGGGTGAGGATGATGATGTCATCAAACTGGTCAACCGGTTTATCGTCGATGCGGTCCGCGATCGCGCATCGGACATACATGTTGAACCGTATGGTGACAAGCAGGATCTCATAGTTCGGTTTCGGGTAGATGGACAGCTCCGTAATTACCGCCGCATCCCATCGGAGTATCGGGAACGTATCGTGGCCAGGATGAAGATCATGGCAAGGCTTAACATTGCAGAGCGGCGCTTGCCACAGGACGGCAAAATGCGTTTTAAACTCGGAGAGCGCGAGATTGAACTGCGTATGGTCACTGTGCCGACAGCCGGGGAAAATGAAGATGTGGTTCTGCGTATTCTGGGAGCGTTTGGCGCTTTGCCGTTGAGTGAGATGCAGCTCAGTCCAGATAACCTGCAAGCGGTTGAAGCGCTGGTGCGTCGTCCTTATGGACTGATGCTGGCCGTAGGTCCGACGGGTTCAGGCAAAACAACCACACTTCATTCCATGCTGGCCCAAATCAACGACGTTAAGAAGAAGATATGGACCGTAGAGGACCCGGTAGAAATTACCCAGCCGGGCCTTCGGCAGCTGCAGGTGCAGCCGCAGATAGGATTGACGTTTGCGTCAGCCATGCGGTCGTTTCTGAGAGCAGATCCTGACATTATTATGGTCGGCGAAATGCGGGATGAAGAAACCGCGCATCTGGGGATTCAAGCCTCCCTGACAGGCCACATGGTGCTCTCTACACTACACACCAACACGGCGCCCGAAACAGTGACCCGGCTGATCGATATGGGCATGGAGCCGTTTTCTTTCTCGGACGCCCTGTTGGGCATTCTTTCACAGCGATTGGCACGGCAGTTGTGCGGGAAATGCAAAGTTGAGTATGACGCAACGCCCGATGAGACCGATGAGTTTAGTCGTTATATCGGGGCAGACTCGGTAGAACGAGCAATGTCTGGCGGTGCCTTGAAATTGTGGCGGGCAGATGGCTGCGTAGAGTGTGAGAAAACCGGCTACCGGGGCCGTCTCGCTCTGCACGAACTGCTGGTGAACAATGATGAGATCCGCACTGCGATTCAAAGAAAGGCGACCACGGGCGAGATACGGGACCTGGCTCAGCAAGCGGGTATGCAAACGCTGCTTCAAGATGGGGTGGTTAAATGTCTGCAGGGCCACACTGATCTCAAACAAGTACTGGCAGTCTGCAGCCGCTAGCACTTCGTTGTTTTGTCAAAAGTCAAATTTAATGTAATTTGTTTCGGGTTCGAAGTTTATGGAAATGTTCTACAAATTCGTTAGACTAAATCGGCTGTCATAAAAGGAGAAATCCGATGTCAAGAATCTTGTTAGTATTGATGTTGGCGATATTTTCGGTTGTGGCGATCGCTGATGAAATTTCAGCCGAAGACAAAGCCAAGGTCCAGTTGACGCTCGTAAAATGGATAAAGTCGCGATCTGATGATAAAGGCCGGTTTCTGTTCGTGGATCGACAGACTAACGACTTAATGGGCGGCTACAGTGCCAACGTCCACCCGATGATTTTGCCTTACAAGGATGGCGCCGTGTTTGTGTGTTCGGAGATTGTCACGGATAATGGTGTCCGAGTTACGGCGGACTTCCTCACTGTCAAAGTCGGTGATGCCTACAAGATCGTTGAAGTCATTATGAACAATCGGGACAGTGTCGAGAAAATGCTGGGCATGTAATTTGTTTTAGTGTCGCGGCTGGCCATTGTTTACTGGCCGGCCTCAGTTCGTCTGCTATTGTTATTCTTATGCGTCTAGGGATTTTCCTCAAGTTTGTACTGTTATTTGTCTTGCTGGCTGTTGTGCTGGGCGCCGGCGGATTGTTGGTTTACAAAAATAACCGTGCCGACCACTACGAAGGTGTCGCTTCTGCGCAGTTGGCGACCGCTGTCGTGGGCAGCGCGGCTATTTTGGATCAGGCGATCGCCGCGGGAGAAAAGGAAGCGAGAGAAGCACTGTCGCTGTTTTCAATGTTTCCATTTGTGTTATGTGTCGAGATTGCATCGAGTGGCGAGGCCGATTTCCGCTGGCCGCCGCTGCCCTGTGAGATCATCAAAGAAGAAAAATATCCCCTTAACTATGAAAACATACTGTCTGACGGCAGTGGGCTGCTCTTCCAGGTCAGCAGCGAATGGGTACAAGAGCAGGTCAATCGCGAGCTGTATACTGGGTTTGTCGCACTGGCGATCTTTCTGTTGTTGTTCGTGATTGGGAGTGGACTTTTGTTTCATCGAATTGTTGGACATCCGGTTGGTTACCTGATTCGAAGTCTTCGAAACGTATCTCAAGACCTCACCCAGCAGGACTTGATCAAGAAGATCACCCGGGATGAAATCGGTGAACTGACCGATGCATTGAATGGGTTGCTGCAACGTATCCGGACGTATCAAGCGGAACTGGTACGACTGGCAAACACCGATGGGTTGACGGGTATCTTCAATCGAACAACGTATTTTTCGAAGGGGCAAGAGTTACTAAAGGCTCATCCAGAAGGTATCTACTTTCTACTGATAGATCTTGATCATTTCAAGGCCATCAACGACTCCTATGGTCATGCTGTGGGGGATACCGTGCTTGAACGGATTGGGAAGTTATTGCAAGGTTCAATGCGAACCAGTGGCACTCGTGTATCAGATGTTGTTGGTCGACTCGGAGGAGAGGAGTTTGGCATATTGATGTTTGCGAAGACTATTGATGATGCTGTTTTAGTTGCAGAAAGATTACGCCAGACAATAGAAAGCACATTCATCGAAGTAGGCGGTGTGCCGTTTGCGGCTACGGGTTCTATCGGCGTGGCCGAAGCGGTAGCTGGAGAAAGTCTCGATGATCTATATCAGCGAGCCGATAGAGCGTGTTACACAGCCAAAGACAATGGCCGCAACCGCGTGGAGGTGGCCGACTAAATTGCCAGAGGACGTTCACCGATGGTTTAACGACTCAAAGTTTTCTGCACGCGCCTTAGGTGGGCGTTGACAACACTGTGCCGGGAAAGCTTTATAGATGAGTGATTGGCCTGAGTCATGTCAAAGCCGTTGGTTGCGCGGTATATTGAGGGCGAATAACATAGCGTTGTCGAGTTAGTCAGACTTAGCGATCACTGTTGCCAGCGCACGACCTACTTTCTTGAAACGAGTTATGACCACTAAAAAATCATCAATCCAAGTGGCTAATGCCAAGAATGACCTCTTAACAGGACAGGCCTTCCTCGACAGCATTCGTGACGGGCGTGAGGTCTGGTACGATGGTGAGAGAGTCAAAGATGTCACGACTCATCTCGCTTTCAGAAACAGTGCCAGAAATATCGCACGTCTTTACGATTCCCTTCACGACCCGGCACATTGTGAACAACTGACGAGAACGGACAAACACGGTATTTTGACCCACAAGTTTTTTGCGCCCAGTTACAGCGCAGAAGAACTCCTGGAAGCACGGGATGCCATTGCACTGTGGCAGCGTATGACTTATGGCTGGATGGGTCGTACACCGGACTATAAGGCTGCGTTTATGGCCCAATTGGCAGAGGGGTTCGATTTCTATGACCCCTTTGGTGAAAATGCCCTGAACTGGTATCGAAAGTATGCCGCACAGGGTCTGTTTCTGAATCATGTACTGGTTGACCCGCCGGTAGATCGAAATCGGCCTCACCATGAAGTCACCGACGTGTTCGTAAATGTCACCCGTGATGATGATCGTGGGATCTATGTCAGTGGCGCCAAGATGGTTGCGACAGGGTCGGTGTTGACCCATGCAACATTCGTGGCACCGAATAGCGGTACGGCGGCGCGCATGCAAGCTGGAAAAGATGAAGCCTTTGCGCTGGTGTTTATTGTCGACATGGACACCCCGGGTCTAAAGCTTGTCTGTAGGCCATCGTATGAACTGAAAGCGGACAGCCCCTTCGAAGCGCCTCTTGCGAGCCGTTTTGATGAAAACGACTCTGTACTGCTGTTTCATGACGCCTTTATTCCCTGGGAAAATGTGCTGGTCTACCGGGATGTTGAAAAGGCCAAGGGGTTTTACGCCTCGTCTGGATTTTTCAATCGTTTCAACCTGCAATCCGCGACCCGGCTGGCGGTCAAACTAGAATTTGCTTGTGGTTTGCTCATGAAGGGCACAGAAGCTGCTGGGACCGATACCTTCCGCGGTGTGCAGACAGAAGTCGGTGAGCTGATTTCAATGGCTAATCTCGTATGGGCATTGACCACGGCAATGGCGATGGACCCCGAGCCCGGCGTCGGTGATTCAGTGGTGCCCAAGCTGCAGACCGCAGCAGCTGCACGAATCTATATGACTTCCGCCTGGCAGCGCGTACGGGAGATTTTCGAAAAAGTGCTCGCCGGGGCTCCCATTGTGACGGTGTCTTCGGTCCGGGATCTCAGGCACCCTGAACTGGATCCGATCATCGAGCGTTACTTCCGGGGAACCGGGCTGGCTGCAGCGGAAAGAATCAAGCTCTTCAAGCTGATCTGGGATGCGCTCTATTCGGAATTTGCGGGTCGGCATGCGCTTTATGAACGCAATTACGCGGGTAATCACGAACAGCAAAGACTTGATGCACTGAGTTGGTCCGACGAGCGCGGTGACAGTGAACGCTACCGCCAGTTGGTGGATGCTTGCCTGAGTGATTATGATGAGGATGGCTGGCTCGTCGAGCATCTTCGGCACAGCTAGATTTGGCCTCCCCCGTCTAATTCGTGATCGAAAAAATTCAATAGTCAGGATTTTGTACTAATTTACTGTAAGGTCGGGAATTCCTCTGTGTCACAACCTTCGCCGGAGGCTACTCATTCTCTCTGGGATTACGCAGTCGAGGTCTACAGTCGACCGGGTATGTCTGAGTTGTGTCTTTGGTTTCAGGATCACTGCCGCGTCGATGTTCCCATTATCCTCTATATTGGCTGGTGTTCGGCACGGGGAGTTCATGTGGATCATCAACTGCTGACGCAGGTTGAGCAAACGGTCGATGTTTGGCAACGGGATGTAGTCGCTCCCTTGCGTGGCTTGCGACGAGAACTAAAAAGAGACTCAAAGGGAATCGCACAGGAAACGGTTTCGGCGTTCCGTGAGGAACTCAAGTCGCTGGAGTTGGAGGCCGAACATCTAGAGCTGAACGCCCTGGCAACTTTGAGTTCTGATGAAACTGTTGCGGCAGTCCCAGTTTCTGATCAGAAACGGTTGATCGAGAGCGGTTTGGGTCAATATTTGGGGAGACTCAAATGTGATATCAATGCACAGACCAAAGAAAAGATCACCGGATTCGTCGCGTGTCTATCGGCGGAAAAGACCGCCAGTGGGTAGGGTTGTTCTGATCACCACCCCAGGGGCCTTTCGTAATGCGTCAACTTCCGGTTAATCTGTCTTTTTTGGCCTAATTGACAGGCAGGTGACGATGACTGAAGGCCGGATCGTGGCGCATGCAGTGAGTCCTCATACTCCGCGTATGGCCAATCCTGACGCGACGCCGGATTTTCTCGCTGGCGTGATGGCGGGTGCGCGAGAGATGGGTGAGGTCATCCGTTCATACGAGCCCGATCTCTGGGTTGTTCATTCGACACACTGGGTCACCACCTTTGACTGGTACATCACGCATCAAGCTCAGCATGACGGTTTGTGTGTTGGCGAGGAATGTCCCGATCTGATACCGGGTATCGAATATTCCATTCAAGGTGACCCGGAGTTTGCTGCGGCGTTGTCTGCAGCAATCGAAGGGGCTGGATTTCCCGGTGGACAAAGTCGGACGCCAAATCACCGTTTTGATTATGGTTCCTACGTGCCGCTGGTCTACCTTGACCCGGAGTTCAGCCTGCCGGTTGTGCTGCTGGGATGCTGTGTCATGGCAGGTATCGGTGAATGTATGGCCGTGGGTGCTGCTGTCGCACAAGCAGCGCAGGCGAGTGGCAGGCGAATCGCATTTCTGGCGAGCACGGCGCTGTCGCACCGGCTTGTGCGTGGACCGGACCGCTGGCCATCGGACGAAGAACAAAAGCGAGACCACGAATTCATCGATCAATTATGTTCCGGGCAGATCGAACAGGCTCGGCGTCAGTTTTCGGATTATGCCCGGGTTGTAACCGCTGAGATGGGGGGACGCAATCTTGCGACCTTCCTGGGGACATTGGATACCGGTAAGCGGTATCACGGCCAGCAGTACGGGGACTATGGCCAGTCATCAGGCAGCGGCAACGCTAGCATTCTGTTGACGGAAAAGGCTGAGTAGTCGGTGGCGTGTCGCCGTCTTCGATACCCATTTAATCTGTCAGGGCGAATTCAAGCTTCACACCATTTTCGGGTATTGCTCACGATCGTCGAACTCCTCGAGCTAAACTTTAAGGCAGATATTCTGCAGTTCAGTATAGAACTCTAGAGAGTATTCTCCACCCTCACGGCCAATGCCGGATTTTTTGGCGCCACCAAACGGGGTCCTGAGATCGCGCAAAAACCAGCAGTTCACCCAGGTAATCCCACAGTCGATCCTTGCCGCAACCTGGTTTGCTTTCTTGATGTCCTGAGTCCACAGCGTGGCAGCGAGGCCGTATTCCGTATCGTTCGCAAGGCTGACTGCTTCGTCAAGGTCGTCAAAAGGTCTTATATGACAGCACGGCCCGAAGATCTCCTCTTTGACAATCAGGCTGGTCTCGTCCAGCCCGGTCCATAGAGTGGGTTCTATCCAGCAGCCGTGTTCCCACGGCGTCGGCATGTCGGGAGCGCCCCCACCCACGATCACATTGGCGCCGAGTTCTGCCGCGCGGCGGTAGTAGCTAAGAACCTTGTCGCGGTGGGTGCTGCTGATCAACGGACCCATTGACGTTTCCTCAGCAAAGGGGTCACCGCGGACGAGGCTGGCTGCGCGCTGTGCCAGTGCCTCAGTGAAGCGGTCGAAAATGGGTCGCTCAACGTAGACCCGTTCAGTGCTGAGGCAAACCTGACCACAGTTTGCGAACACAGAGCGGCTCGTCCCCTCTACAGCCTGTTCAAAATCGGCATCAGCAAATATCACACCGGGATTCTTGCCGCCCAGTTCAAAAGACACGTCCTTGATATCGTCTGCGACAGACTTCATGATCGCGGCACCGGTAACGGTTTCGCCTGTAAAAGTCACCGCATCAACATCAGGATGGCGAGCCAGGTGTTCACCGGTCGAATCGGCTCCGAAACCATGAACAACGTTGTAGACCCCGGGCGGGATGCCGGCGTCATTCATAATCTTGCCCAGCAAGGTAGCTGTAGCGGGGGTCTCTTCTGAGGGTTTCACCACCACGGTGTTGCCGCAGGCGAGTGCGGGCGCGACTTTCCAGGTCATCAACAGGAGCGGCAAGTTCCAGGGGCAGATAACCGCAATAACCCCTTTAGGCTTGCGTACGGTGAGATTGATGGCTTCACCCCCATCAGGCGTCGGCATACGGAAAGTCTCGTCAGGTATGGCTTTGATGACATCGGCAAAGGCCCGGAAATTGGCCGCCCCGCGTGGAATGTCGATATGTCCGGCCAGTTGTACCGGTTTGCCGGTGTCTGAAATTTCGGCAAGTAGAAATTCATCGCGATGTTTATCGATCAAGTCGGCGACCTTGCGGAGCAGGTGGGCGCGTGTGTCAACATCAATGTTAGCCCAAGGACCTACAAGCGCAGACCGTGCTGAATTCACCGCATAGTCAATGTCGTCAGCGTCACCTTCGAATACGTCAAAGTTCAGCGTGCCGTTTACCGGGTTGATGTTTTCAAATGTTTGGCGTCCAGTCGGCGACACGTACTGTCCATTGATAAAGAAAGGTAGCGGGTTCTGTTTCAGAATCGACATGTAAGTTATCCGTGAAGGACGGAGTGCGGTGCCGTGGAAAACGCGCTGGAAGGTTCTGCCAGGTACTCGATTTGCATTTTCTCAGCGTATTATTCGTCGAAGATCTTGTTGATTACTTCGGCGGCCAGGTTAAACGCAGGCAGCCCCCGAAACAGGAAAGCAAGTCCTGCAACGGCATGGAGTTCTTCTTTGGTAGCGCCTGAGCGTACAGCTCCCCGGGCGTGAAATTCCGATGCCGGTGACACATGAGAGATCAGCACCGCAAACAAAATTAGTTGAGCCGTTTTGACATCAAAACAGTTCGGATACATTGCTTTTTCGCGAACATTTTCGATCGCTTCCAGTAGTTCGGGGTCGGTTTCAAGCCCCAAGCGGATGCGATGCTGAATCTTGGGTGGTACAAAGCCAATGAGTTCTTCATAGATCTTGGAATAAGGGTCAGAGCCGGTCATGGTGTTCTCTAGTGTAGTGGGTATACGGTATTCGGGGCAGCGCGGCAATGAGTTACAGGCTGGCGTGACCCATTTATACTTTATAGGACTCTACACTCCAACACCACGTAACCGGTTGATATCTGATGCAGCCCAGACTGTGGTTCTATCAGGTAATGCTGACCAGTAGACTATGGACCGGTTTTTTAATGAGAACCCATCATGTCTTCAAAAACACTGAGTGAAAAAGCGACGCCTCGCGGCACGTATCCCCATATTCGTCGAGCCGGGGATTATTTGTTTGTATCAGGGATCAGTGCCCGGCGAGCGGACAATTCTATCGCTGGTGCCGAGGCAGATGATCAGGGCACAGCACGGCTGGACATTCGAATACAGACCCGAGCAGTCATCAACAATATAGAGGATATTCTCAGAAGCATGGATTGCACACTGGCCGATATCGTTGATGTGACCACCTTTCTGGTCAATATGAATGATTTTGGTGGGTACAATGAAGTTTACGCTGAGTACTTCAGTGAGAGTCGACCTGCCCGAACCACCGTGGCAGTCCATCAGTTGCCCCATTCACATCTAGTGATCGAAATTAAGGCCACAGCCTACAAGCCTGAATAGGCTGCGGACGGTTTGTGGTTGTGCAACAGGGCCAGCCAGGCGCCGCAGGTGAGCAGGTCAGCGACAGAGTTAACCACCCAATCGGGTTGAGTATTGGCGGTGCCTAGGCCATTCCGGCGCGATTCCCCCCCTCAACACCAGAATACCCTACGCACCTGCTCGCGATGCGAGGGCGATATCGGTGTAAATTCGATCACCTATCTGGCTTTTTACAGGATTGGTGGCTTTAGTTTAGTATTCACCAAGTTCTCTTGCCTGTCTTGAGACAATGTTGAGTTGAGGTTAGGTAGAGCAACTTCTCGAACCACAAAAGGAGGGACGATATGAAATACAAAAAGGGATTTCTGACTATCGCTGCGGCGGCAGTGATTGGAGTGTCATCAGTTGCCGAAGCAAAGAACGTCCGCGTCGGGGTCGTATTGCCCTATACCGGCGGGGCTGCCCAATTTGGACAGCAGATCGACCGAGGTATGAATCTTTATTTGAGTCTGCATGGTGATCAGTTGGGGGGGCACCAGATCGAACTGATCAAGCGGGACTCAAAACGACCTGGCGGTGACATCGCCAAGACCGCAGTACAGGAACTGATCACGCGCGAAAAAGTGGATCTGTTGACGGGGTTTGTATTTTCACCCAATGCCATGGCCAGTGCCCCGTTAGTGACTCAGGGTAAAGTGCCGATGGTGATCATGAATGCAGGTACCGCATGGATTCCAAGTCTATCTCCCTACATTGTGCGGGTTTCATTCACCATGTGGCAGGCCGGTGTGCCGATGGGTGAATATGCCAAAAACTCTCTGGACTGCGCTAGCGCGGCCAGTGGTTATACCGACTACCCACCAGGCAAAGACAGCGTCGCTGCTTTTAAGTTCGGATTCGAAGGTGCGGGCGGTAAGGTCGTAGATGCCATCCCCATGGGCGGACCGCGGGAGGTTCCAGACTTCACACCGTTCTTCCAGCGTGTCAAAGATGCCAAACCTGATTGTTTTTATGTTTTTGTCCCGGCGGGTAATCACGCCAGTGCCGTGGTCAAGACGTTTTCAGATCTGGACATGGCGGGTGCGGGTATACGGCTGATTGGCCCTGGCGATATCACCCAAGATACAAAACTTCAGGGTATGGGTGACTCGGCTGTGGGTATGGTGACAGTGCATCACTATTCCGCCGATTATGAAACGCCGGAAAACCAAGTTTTTGTTGCGGCCTGGAAGGCGGCCTATGGCGCTGATACCACACCTGATTTCATGGGTGTGGCCGGTTACGACGGTATGGCAGCAATCGTGCAGGTTATCCGTGAGCTGGACGGTAACATTACAGCCGATGCAACCATGGATATCCTCAAAGGCTGGAAGTTCGACAGCCCGCGTGGACCCATCATGATCGATCCGGAAACTCGCGATATAATTCAGGATCAACATGTCCATCTGGTGGTGAAGTCCGGTGGACGGCTGAAGATCAAAGTACTGAGTACTATCCCTCAGGTGAAAGATCCCTGCAAGGCGAATCAGCTGGGCAAGTGCGCCAGTAACTGATTTCGATTCCCGCCGGGTGCGCTCACCCGGCGGGATTATCGGATTGTTCCAGCAAGTCTAGGCACGCTGGCAAGATCCGACCGTACTCATTCCTGACATAGTCCCGATTTGCTGGTGCCCGCGTGAGTCAGCTTAGCAACATCATTATCAGCATCATATTTGATGGCCTGGCCTATGCGATGATTTTGTTTATCATCTCCGTGGGTTTGTCTGTCACGATGGGACTCATGGGTTTTGTCAATCTTGCCCATGGCGTGTTTGCGATGGCTGGCGGTTATTTTGTTACCAGCCTGATGTCAGTTGTCGGGGTACCATTCATTCCTGCTCTGCTTATCGCTGCAGTGGGTGTGGCTGTCGCCAGTCTTCCTTTTGAACGCTTTCTTTACGCACCGCTGTACAAAGCCGGGGAGCTTGATCAGGTGCTGTTGAGTATCGGTCTGGTATTTATGGCATCGGCCAGCTTTACTTACTTTTTCGGTCCCGACCCTGTCCCAATCAAAGTACCTGACGGCCTTCGTGGTCAAGTCGATCTGGGATTCCGAAGCTTTCCGGCCTACCGTCTGTTTATGATTGCTATTGGGCTGAGCATGGCTGCAGGAATCTGGTACGGATTTGAAAAGACACTGATAGGCGCAAGGATCCGTGCTGCTGTAGACAATCGTATGATGGCTCAATCGGTGGGTATCGATGTTGATAGGTTGTTTCTTTTTACCTTCGCATTGGGTAGTGGCCTGGCAGCGCTGGGCGGGGGGCTTGCAGTTGATATTCTTGGACTCAGCCCCAGCTTCGCCATCCAGTACCTGGTACTTTTCCTGATTGTGGTTGCCGTGGGCGGTCTGGGCACGATCAAAGGCACGTTCGTGGCGGCTCTGGTCCTGGGTGTGATTGACAACGGTGGAAAGTATTTGTGGCCTGAAGGTGGCGCCTTCTTTATCTATGCAGTCACTATTGTGATCCTGCTATTGAAGCCCGCGGGGTTGTATGGTCGACACGGATAAAAAAACCATGGTGCCCTCCGAGGAGTCCAGAGTTTTCTTTTCCCGGCGCAGTCGCCTTAAGTGGTGGGAAGGTTTGCCCTGGGCACTGGCCATTGCAGCGTTTTTTGTATTGCCGGACTACATGGCCTTTGGCACGCAAGTACTGATCACTATTATTTTCGCACTTTCACTCGATCTCGTGGTTGGTTTTGCCGGCGTAGTAACTCTGGGTCATGCCGCCTACTTCGGCGTGGGCGCTTACACGGCGGGTATGGTGTCGGCACATTTGGGCTGGACCGAGCCGATTTCGGCGCTGCTACTGGCGGGGTTTGTTGCGGCAATTGTCGGATTCATTTCGGGCGCTGTGCTGCTGCGCTATCATGGTCTGACGTTACTGATGTTGACCCTGGCGACAGCGATCTGCCTGCAGGAATTTGCGAATGTCAACGAAGATTTCACGGGTGGTTTTGATGGGCTGACCGGAGTGAGTTTTACGCCATTACTGGGCTTGTTCGAGTACGATCTTTGGGGGCACACCTACTATTGGTATTCGTTGGTTGTACTATTTCTGGTGTTCGTTGTGGCGAGAATTATGGTGAATTCCCCCTTTGGCATGTCGTTGATCGGAATTCGCGAAAACTCTGCACGGATGCATGCAATCGGAACGCCAGTTTACCGACGCTTGGTTACCGTTTACGGCGTGTCTGCGGGTATCGCAGGACTCGCTGGCGGTCTTTTTGCGGAGTCCAACGCCTATGTCACACTGGATGTTTTGAGTTTTGCTCGTTCGGGCACGGTCCTAATTATTTTGATTCTAGGTGGCGTCGGTCGATTGTACGGTGCCTTCGCCGGCGCGGTGGTCTACCTGGTTCTAGAGGATGAACTGGCCAAGATGAGTCCGGAGTTCTGGGAATTCGGGGTCGGATTACTCCTTGTCCTCACAGTGATGTTTGCCAGAGGAGGTTTACTCGGAATCTTTGACCGACTGAGAAAGGTATTTAGCAGGGCAACGCCATGAGTGATCCGGTGCTTCAGGCTGTTGGGTTGTACAAAAATTTCGGGGCGCTGGAAGTAGCCCATAACATTAACTTCACACTGAAGCGGGGTGCGCGTCACGCGCTGATCGGACCTAACGGCGCGGGTAAGACGACTTTTATCAATCTGATTACCGGTGTTCTGACTCCGTCCAGTGGGCAGATCCTTCTAAATGGCCAGGACATCACAGGACTGGGTCAGGCAGAGAGAAGTCGTCGTGGCATAGCCAGAACCTTCCAGATCAACCAGTTGTTTCGGGGCCTAACTGTTCTTGAAAACGTGGTCTTGGCGATCGCCGAGCGTCAGGGTATCGCATCCTCGATGTTTCGGCCGTTATCTTCTTATTCTGAAGTAACAGATGAGGCAATGGAGTTGTTGGGTAATTTTGAGTTAAATGAAGATGCTCTACGGCGTATTGATGAGCTGCCCTATGGCCGGCAACGTCTGGTTGAGATTGTCATTGCATTGGGACAGCGACCAAGCGTTCTATTGCTCGACGAACCGGCTGCCGGTATTCCATCTTCCGAGAGCCAGCACATCCTGGATGCAGCCAGCGCCCTGTCCAGCGATATTACGGTGTTGATCATCGAACATGATATGGAAATTGTCTTCAGTGTTGCGGATTACATCACTGTTTTAGTCTCCGGTGCTGTATTGACCGAGGGAGAACCCGAGGTAATTGCAGCAGATGAGAGGGTGCGTGCGGTCTATCTCGGAGAAGTCGATCGTGGCTAGTTCTGGCCTGTCGTTGGTATCCGTGAGTGCCGGTTATGGTGAGACCGTTGTCTTAGAGAATATAGACCTGGAGATCCTGGCGGGGGAGGCTGTCAGTGTCATTGGGCGCAACGGGGTGGGGAAATCGACTCTGCTGATGACTATCATGGGTCACACTGATCTGCACAGTGGCTCAGTGCATTTGAATGGAAAGGAAATCACTGCTGCCAAACCCTGCCAACGTGTTTGGAACGGACTGGGGCTGGTGCCACAGGAGCGGCTCATATTCCCTTCCCTGACCGTTGATGAAAATTTGGCGGTCGCGGTACGCGCCGGCTCCTGGACGAGTACGCGCGTGTATTCAATGTTTCCCCAACTCGATGCCCGCCGGCAGAACCTCGGCAACCAGCTGTCAGGTGGCGAGCAGCAGATGTTGGCGATAGGGCGGGCACTGGTTGGGAATCCGAAAGTGTTGTTGATGGACGAACCCTCAGAAGGTCTTGCACCGGTCATCGTTGAAGAGCTGCAGTCAGTCATAAATCGTTTGCGTGAGGAGTCGTCGATGACGATTATTTTGGTGGAACAAAATAGTCGGGTGGCACTGGAATTTTCTGAGCGTTGTATCGTTATGAATCGTGGCCGGGTTGTCCGAGATGGAAGCAGTGAGGCCCTCAGGCAGGATCAGACTCTGCTTGAACGCCTGATTGGAGTGGATAGCAGTTTGCTGTGATCCATGCCGAACGGTATTCGGGTTCGAGCGTGGGCTGAATCGATTAGGTCAGGGCTTTAATCGGGTATAGAACTGTTTATCGAATAGTCTGTTGAAACAGTTCGAATCAGAAATATTCTCCACCAGTACGACAGCTGCGACGTAGTGGTCGGGTCGCAACAAAATGCCAGAGCCGGGCGCATCGGCAAAGGCTCGTTCTATTTCACCGTCTAGATCCCGTGCTTCGGCGATGCTGGGGTCCTTGGTTGCCATAAAACTGCCTGGCGTGATCCAGAGCCAGTTGATCGCAGCGTTCAGACCCAGATAGCATTGCGGCAGCCGATCGGGTTTGTCAGTAGGGTTTCCAAAGAAAAGGCAAGTGAAGCGATTTCCTATCAAGTCATCGAGCAGGGTGATGGAGCGGTCGGGCAGTTCTAATCGTGGCTGTATAAACAAGCGGCCTACCCATGGCGAAGTACCTGCCACCAGACCGTCTTCCAACACTGGTTTAGGTTTGAACTTCATCTGTGTGACGTAATGCTGGACAGGTGGTATGAACTTAAGCAGGATAAGGCCCCATTGAACGAACCAGGCGCGTAGACGCCCGGGTGGTATCATGAATCGCCCCATCAGGACCGCCAGGTCAATCAGCGCCTTGGCATGTGGTTTGCGCTCAATCTCGTAAGTCTCCAGCAGGGTATCTGGGAATCCGGCTCGTAGTACCTGGGTGGCCTTCCACGCAAAATTGTGGGCGTCCCGGATACCGCTGTTCATACCCTGGCCGGCAAATGGCGGACTCAAATGGGCAGCATCACCGAGAAGAAAAACCCGGCCGCTGCGCCAACTTTCTGCGCTGCGGGCCTGAAAGGTGTATACCTGCCGACGGATGATGTTCGGCAATCGATCCTCGCCATGGGTCAGAAGAAGTTCATTGACAAAAGATTCGCTGTCGGCCACATCGTTACTTTCGTGGTCATGAAGCATGAACTCAAAGCGACGCGACTGATAGGGTCCGGGTAGTGAGATTGCCGGCCGGACGGTATCGCAGAAGACCTGGGTCTGTCGGAAATTGTTACTGGTATTGACGGTATCCACGATCAACCAACGCTGTTCGTAGGTCGAACCTTCCAGCGGAATATCGAGCATACGGCGCAAGGTGCTCTGACCACCATCACAGGCAGCCAGGTAATCACAACTGACAACAATGGTGTCCTCTCGATGGGGTCGAACGACCAGTTTGACCGAATCTACAGTCTGTTCGACTGATTCCAGTGTGTGGCTGAACCAGGTTGTCACCTGTTCAAAACGTGTCAAGCCCGTGCGCAGCGTGGCCTCTAGACGGGGTTGCTGGAAGGCATTTCTGCGCGGGTAGCCGAATTCACGGGTCTGGGGTTCCACTTTGGCAAAACACCGGCCAGAAGGTGTGAAATACCAGGAACCGTAGTCCTGGGCGACGTCCGCCAGTACCTCTTCTATCAGACCGACTGACTGGACTGTTCTCAGGGCCTCATCGTCAATGGATACGGCTCTTGGCTGCGAGACAGTCGATTCATGTTGCTCGACCAGCAGTGTCTTTATGCCGTCCTGCCCAAGCAGATTTGCCGTAATCAAGCCGGTCGGACCAGCACCGACCACCACTACTTGATAATGTGTGTCTTGGGTTCCAACCACTTTCGCTTGAACCACGCATTTCGAAGACTGATGGATCAGTCTTTTCCAGTGCCAGCCTAGTTCACCGGTTCCGCTTCAACAGGATTCCTAAGGATTCCGATTTTGCTGATTTCAACTTCTACAACATCACCTGGTTTCATGAAAACCTGAGGGTCGCGTTTAAAGCCGACACCGCCCGGAGTTCCACTGACAATCACATCGCCCGGCTCAAGGCGCGTAAACCGGGAGATATAGTTGATCAGGACGGGAATCGTAAATATCAAAAGATCGGTTGTCGCGTGCTGCATGACTTCGCCGTTGAGGCGTGTGGTCAGGGTCAAGGTGCTGGGGTCGGGTATCTGGTCGGTGGTGACGAGCCACGGGCCGAATGGACCGGTATGGCGAAAATTCTTGCCTGGTGTGAACTGGCTGGTATGCCGCTGCCAGTCTCGAACGGACCCATCGTTGTAGCAGGAATAGCCTGCGACGTGTTCCAGCGCTGTATCTTCAGGAATCTTCCAGCCACCAGAGCCAATGATTACGGCGAGTTCCCCTTCGTAGTCGAAACTGGTTGATTCCGCTGGTCGCCACATGGCTTCTCCATCACCAATCTGGGTATTTGCGAATCGAGTGAACAGGGTAGGGAATGCGACTTCGGGACGTCCAGTTTCTTTTCGATGACTCTCATAATTAAGACCCACACAGATGATCTTATCGGGGTTGGTAATAGGCGGTAGAAGCTGGACATCGCTCAGAGCGACCCGCGGTGCGGCGTCGGCACTGCTTGCAATCAGTTTATGATAATCATCACCGATCAGGGATTTAAGGTCAGGATGGGTATTACCCAGCACTTGGCCAATGTCGGTAATAATGTCGTTATCGACAGATCCGTAACTTTGTTCCCCTGAGCGGGTGAATGTGACCAGTTTCATACTATTCTCCTAGCTGCGAAGGTATCCGGGTCCCCACAGGTTCAATGCCTTTTCACCATGCGGCCAGATGCGTACCTGGCGCTCACAGGTTAACTGTTCAAGTTCAGCCGAGATCTCCACCCAGTTACCGTCAGGATCGTTTACCATAAAAAAAAGGTTGTTGCCGGGGCCATGTCGTCCCGGGCCCCAGACGATTTTAACATCCAGACCGGCCAGATGGTCTGCCCAGTCCCGGATGAGGCCCCATTCTCCGGCTTCATAGGCATGATGGTCCAGCCGTTTTTCGCTGGCTTTGAAAAAGGCAAAGCTGTGGTGTTCATTATCGCTGTTCAGAAAACAGGCGCGAAGATCGCCGGTTTCATCTTCAACACGGTCTGTAATGCCAAACCCCAGTTGTCCTGTATAGAAATCGAGCATCGGGGCCATTTCGTCTGTAGCCACGACGAGGTGCTGCAGCCGGGCTGGCATCGAGGGATCATTTGAAAAATGAGTAGAACGGCCGAACACCAGTCGATTGCTATCCGGGTCCGTCAGTGAGAATGCGTGCTCAGAAAACAAAAGGCTTGGCGATGCATCCAGGCTGACGCCGGTACGTTCCAGGTTGCGACGAAGTTGCTTAAGGCCTGCATCTGAGTCGAATCCATAAGCAGCGAACCCCAGTTTTCGCGACTCACCACTTGCAATCAGCAGTTTTCTTCCCGCACCTTCAAGAATAATCAGTGGCCCCTGTGTCGTTTGGGTCATGCGCAGAGCTTCGCAGTAAAAGTCAGCCAGATTGGTCGGATCTTCTGATTCGAGCATTATGTGGTCGAGCCGTGCAGGGTTATCTTGCCAATGAATCGTCACGGGTTGCAGCCTGATGATTATTTCCCGAGGGGTCCCTGCCAGCGTTCGAACAGATCTTCGGGCAGTTCAATGTCGAACTGATCAAGTACCCGGTTCACAGTCTGATTTACCAGATCGTCAATAGTTGCAGGTCGATGATAGAAAGCGGGCATTGCCGGTAGAAGCGTCGCACCGATTTCTATCGAACGTGTCATCAGTCTTGTGTGTCCGAGGTGTAGTGGTGTTTCCCGTAGGACCAGCACCAGTTTTCGTTGCTCCTTGAGTACCACATCAGCTGCACGTACCAGCAGATTGTCTGCATAGCTATTGGCGATTCCGGAAAGCGTCTTTATCGAGCAAGGAATGACCGCCATACCGGTTGTTTGGTAAGAACCCGACGAGACACAGGCGGCGATGTCATGATCTTGAAACACCTGGTCCGCCAGTTTTTCCACCTGGTCCACTTTATAGTTTGTCTCCAGCAGTATCGTGCGCTTGGCAGCCTTGCTGATGACGAGGTGGGTGTCGATCTCCGTCAGCGTCTGAAGAACCTCAAGCAGGCGGATGCCATAGATCGCGCCACTGGCGCCGGAAATTCCGACGATAAGGGGTTGTTTCATCCCCTGACCAGCTCGATTCTGGCCTTTAGTGTGGCCTGGTCGTTGGCTGCTTTGGCCAGGCGCGACCGTTCCTTTGCGCCCCAGGTTCCAGCATGGTATTGGGTATAGCGTACATCAAGGCGGATGCGGTCCTTGAGCGACGGTCTACCGCTGTGCCGACGGCTGGTACCAACATCATTTCGGATTCTATCTTTGAGCGAGGGGCGGGTCGCGTGCGCTACGGTTACCCTGATATCGGCTGCGATTCGTTCTTTCAGCGGCAGGCTTTCTGCTTGAGGTCGCTCGATTTCCGGTACCTGGATCACATAGGCGTCGATATCAACTGATTTATAGTTGGCTCTATCGTATTCAACGGTATGTGGATAAGGCCGACAACAGTCAAATCCCACCTTCGTACCGAGGTAGTCCGGAAATGTGGGATTCAGCCCATGACCGAAGCTGTTCTCTATGGTCACGATACCGGTGCTCGCGTTAAGACGCGTGGCCATCGCCCATTCGACGTCGGTTGAACTGCGAATATCGACGTCTTCATCGACGACGGTGACCATCTTCAGTGGTGGAAAGGCGCTGAAGGTGGCCATGATCGCCTGTTTAGACCAGCCTGCGCGTTTCTGTTCAAGTTGAACGACAGCATGGTAGAACCCACAGCCGCCATGGCTGAAATAGACATCTCGGGTCCCTGGAACCTGACGTTGCAGGGTCGCCAATACATTAGCTTCTCCCAGCAGCCCAACTGAATTCCATACTTCACTGCCGGATAAGATGGTCTGGAAAATTGGATCAGGCCGTGCGTGAATTGCACGGACATGCACCACTGGGCGAGGCTCACGATTTGCGTAGTAGCCAGTGACTTCTGCAAAAGGGCCTTCATCACCGAGTTCGCCTGGAATCATTTCGCATTCCAGCGCGTACATTGCGTTGGCCACAATGTGCACCGGTAGGGTACGTCCCTGAACCAGCTCGAGTGGTGCACCGTGAAACTCGCTTGCAATTCCGAGTTCGTCGGTATCCGGTGGCGCAGCTTCAGCCGGTGTAGCAGCCGCGAAATGCACACCCGGGCCAACACCACAATTCAGGGAGAAAGTTAAGGATTCATTCCGCTCCTTTGCTTTTTCAAGGTACAGCCCCAGATGCCGGCCTGCGTCGATATTGATGTGAAGGGTGTCTTTGTTGACGACCATGAACCTTTGAATGGAAGCGTTGCGCACTCCGGTTTCTGGATCTCGTGCGATGACAACCGCGGCGTCGAAATAAGGTCCTCCATCTTTCATGGCGTGAATCGGAATAGGCAGGGCTGAAAGATCCAGCGGGTGTGCACCCCCATCGAAAATCGGTCCGTGTTCAACCATGACTGGCGCTACAGGATTTTTCTGCCAGTTCTGGATACAGCCACTGACAAAGCCGGGCAGAGCGGCCTCTTCTTGTGCCATGAGTTGCGCCAGCAGTTCTCTTGACCAGTACAGGCCAGTGAACACGGGCACGTCGTAACCTTTTACCTTTTCGAACAGTACCGCCCGCGGTTTCGATTCGAAGTGGGCAGCGATGCCGGCAAGGTCATGTTTTAGGTCAACCTCCGAGGTCACGCGGGTCAGTCGGCCACACGAGTCTAGGTGGTCGATGATGGTTTTCAGATCGGCTAGATGATTGGTAGTCATATCCGTATCCCGGCGATGTCCTGTTGATTTGCGAAAAAATCGACGATCACCGCCTCAAGATAGCCCAAAGATGTCATAATTTTTTGAGTGGCAGTATCAGCATAAGTATAAAGCCCCAGCAAATCAAGATAGTTACAATGCAGACCGAAACTAAATTCTGGCCTGCTGACCACTATCTTGATTCTGATGACAGGAGGCCCAGGCATAACTGGTCTTCAGCCAATTCGAAAGATGTCAAAATCGACCAGGTTAGACCACCTTGTTGCCCATTTCTCAAATAACTTTTCTTCTTCTGTCCCCATCAACTGAAAACATGTGTTCCGACTTTTATCCACCCACGAGTTCAGATAATTAAGACCATTTGGAAGCATCCGACCCTATGAGTTTAGTCGTGAATACACCTCGTCATAATGACCTGGTTTAAAGGTCTCAACTACCCTATATTGTTTCAATGGCATAGCCTTTGGTGGGAAGTTAGAAAGTCGTTTCCAGGCAAGAATAGACGCTGCCCATGTAGTGGTTTGTTTGATCATTGCGTTGGCCCGACGCAAGTAACCACGGACTCGTTCTGTTGGCCAAAAAAGAACGACTTTGCGTTAAGACCGAGAATCTTTGATTTCTCTTCTGGGGAAATACGGGTGGCTGAACGTATCAGTGCGCCCATGTCCTGTTCGCCCAGTGGGAAAGGGTAATCCGTACCGAACATCACCCGATCTACACCCATCACATCAACCAGCAGACGCAGGGCCGCTTCGTCGAAAACCGCAGAATCGACACTGAACCGAGATGTATAACTCGATGGGAGACTGGGACATTGTTCGCGAACAATGTCGCGCTGACGCCAGGCATTGTCCACCCGGCCGAGCAAAAACGCGAAGCTGCCGCCGCCGTGGGCGAAGCACAACTTGAGAGATTCTGGAAGTCGTTCAAAAGCGCCGGAAAGAATCAGATACAGTATAGAAAGTTGGGTCTCCGCCGGCATTGCGACCAGCCACTGCATCATGTAGCGGTCCATTCTTTCCCGACCCAGCATGTCCCAGGGATGGACCAGTACAGGAACGTCTATGCTGGCACAATGCTGAAGAAAAGCAATAAGTCCTTCGTCATCAAGATCCCGGTCGGCAACATGATTGCCAATCTGTACCCCGAGATGGCCTTGATCTACCGCCCGCTCGAGTTCACGGCACGCAGCATCTGTATCCTGCAGGGGCACTTGAGCGAGTGCTGTGATGCGCCCGTTTGATTGGGCGCACATCTCCAGTGCCAGGTCGTTGAACAAACGGGCGCAATTCTCAGCTTCACTGGGCTTGCGCTGATAGGCAAAGAGCAATGGGGTTACACACATGATCTGATGGTGAACACCATCACGGTCCATCTCTTCGAGTCGTTTACTGATATCCCAGCAGGCAGAGTACACGGGTCTGTACTCGCGCTCACCCAGCATCAGCATACCGCGATTGTGATCGAGGTGTTTCAGCCAGGGCCAGTCCGGAGTTCCGAACCGGGTTTCCAGATCCGGCCAAGTCTCTGGCAGAAAGTGGCTGTGGATGTCAATTGTCTCCATGGTTAAATCTCAGACAACGGCCCATCCGGCGGGTGGTTCTTTACCCGGATGAATTGTCCCACAGTACGGACAGCGTTTGTGTGTTTCGTCTTCATAGAAAGCGTCAAACAATGGCGGGAGGTCTTCGACGATGTCCTTGAGCTCTATTTCCACTCGATGTACCAGCTGACCGCAGTCGAAGCAGAACCACTCGAAGCCGTCTTTCATTCCGGAATGCCGGGCGCCTTCCACTACCAAACCGATCGAATCGACGACCGGCCGCTGAGGAGAATGGCGGACGTGTGCTGGTAGAAAAAAGACTTCGCCTTCACGTATGGGAATATCGTAAATCTGGCCGTTTTCAGAGACCTTTAATAGCATGTCTCCCGCAAATTGGTAGAAGAATTCTTCAGCCGGGTCATCGTGGAAATCAACTCGCTGATTGGGGCCACCGACCACCATCACCACCATGTCAGAATGCTCGTCGAAGAGATGTCTGTTTGCGACTGGGGGCTTGAGCAGATGCTGGTGCCGTTGTATCCAGTCCTTAAAATTAAATGCTGCGCGCTGTGTCATAAAAGCACCTCGGCGATCTGGCGGATTAAAAAATCGATTGCGCCGAGTCGATTGTAATCAACAATTGATGTCGGTTCACAATTCCGGTCAAGGGATCGACAGTTCTAGTGCTTTCCCAAGCTGCAGCATCATCCTGTCAGGGTAAGAAGCGACGGGCAGTGGTAAATTTGGTGAAGGAGAATCAGCCGAGGTCGCCCGCTGCAATCTGTCCAGACTTGACCACACAAACGGGTTGTGGTGCGCCGATGGGGTAACACAGTTCGGCGGGTTCTGTGGCATTCCATAGCGCAAAATCGGCCCGTTTTGTCGGTTCCAGTGTGCCTCTGTCGTGAAGCACCCCAAGGGCCAGTGCGGCTGCTGCGGTGACGCCTCGCAAAGCTTCCTCGGGTGTCAGCGCGAAAAGTATGCACGCCATGTTCAGCGCCAGAAGAATAGACTCCATTGGCGAGCTTCCCGGGTTCATATCGGTCGCAACGGCAATATCCACGCCGCACTTACGGAACGCCTTGACCGGTGGCCGTGTGGTCTCGCCAAGATAGTAAAAAGCACCGGGTAGCAGCACTGCTACGGTGCCGCCGGTGGCAAGTGCTTCTGCACCAGCTGCGCTGGTGTATTCAAGATGGTCAGCCGATAACGCAGAAAATTCCGCAGCCAGGCTGGCACCGCCGGAATCCGACAACTGATCGGCGTGGAGCCTGACGGGCAGACCTAAGTCAGAAGCGGCTGCGAATACCTGTCGGGTTTGATCGGGGCTGAATGCAATCGTTTCACAGAACGCATCGACGCTGTCGATCAGGGATTCAGAGGCAATCTCCGGCAGCATATGCTGACAAACGTGGTCAATATAGTTGTCAGGCTGGCCAGAATACTCTGGCGGTAATGCGTGAGCACCCAGAAACGTTTTGTGAACAGACACTGGCAGCTCGCGTTCGAGTCGCTGAGCGACTCTTAATATCTTCAATTCAGTACTGGTATTGAGTCCATAACCACTTTTGATCTCTATGGTGGTGATGCCTTGATTGATCATCCGCTGAAGACGTTGCCGAGCGGCGTCAAACAAAACATTTTCGGATTCATTTCGAGTTGCTTGAACGGTCGACTGGATACCACCTCCCGCTGCAGCAATGTCGGCATATGACGTACCGGTCAGTCGCAGTTCGAATTCGTTTGCTCGATTGCCGGCATAGATCAGGTGGGTATGGCAGTCGATAAGACCTGGTGTGATTAGGCGGCCGCCACAATCAATTCTTTTGCAATCAAGGTCTCCAGCAGTCAGACCGATGGAGTCAGCCGCCCCAATATTCTGGATATGTTCGCCGGCAACGATAATAGACCCGCGCTCGATCAGACCGTAAGGCCCGGATCCGGCCTGCATGGTGGCAATCCGGGCGTTTTCCCAGATGGTCATGTTATCTGACATGTTAGAACGCCTGTGGTCTGAGGTCTTTCAGTTGCTAATCTTGGCAACCAGCTCGATTTCAACGGGTGCCCCACGGGGCAACTGAGCAACGCCGACGGCCGAACGAGCATGGATTCCAGCGTCTCCAAAAATCTCGACCAGCAGATTCGAGGCGGCATCGACTACGGCAGGTTGTTCATGAAAATCCATTCCCGATGCCACATAACCCACCAGTTTCACCACGCGCTCAATGCGGTCGAGACTGCCACTGGCCTGTTCGAGAACGGCCAGGCCATTGAGGATGCAGGCTCGAGCACAGGATTTCCCCTCTGTCACGCTCACGTTTTCACCAAGCCGGCCGCTGTAGAGAAGGTTGGTTGAATCACCGAGCCAGGGCAGTTGTCCGGAGACCCAAGCCAGGTCATCATTGATCACGACCGCGCTGTAGTTGAAAGCGGGTTTACGCGGAGCCGGCAATTCGATACCAAGCATTTGCAGACGTGTCGATATAAGGTCCATTACGGTATTTTAGCGTTGGCGATGCGCGTCGCCAAAGGTCGTCGTTGTCTATACTTCCTAGATAGGGGATAGATGATCGCTTTGATCAAGGAGTTCGTACACAGGTGGCTGCGTTTAGGACCATTCGTCGCGTGCGCTGCGAGCAGATTCAGCTGGCTGATGGCTGGGCTCGAGACCAGCTGCTAGAGATTACGGCAGAAGGATTGATAGCTGATGTCGGGCCTGTCGGTGAAGAGACGGTAGATTTAGTACTCACTGGACCGGTGATTCCAGGCATACCAAATCTCCACTCCCATGCACACCAGAGAGCGTTGGCGGGGTTGACCGAAACACGCACGCCGGGGAAAGACGATTTCTGGGGCTGGCGAGACCTAATGTATCGGGTAAACAACGCCATAACACCAGATGATCTTGAGTCGATTGCCAGATGTGTATTTGTGGAGATGGTCAAGCAGGGCTACACCGTGGTCGCAGAATTTCACTACCTGCACCATGCGCCAGGCGGTGATCAATACGTACAAATGGATGAAATGAGCCAACGATTATGGATCGCCGCAGAAGATGCAGGTATTTCACTGGTACTGTTGCCGGTGCTTTATACCTATGGGGGATTTGATCAACGGCCGCTGGGTGGTGCGCAGGTGCGGTTCTACAACAATCTGGAAAACTACCTGATACTGTTGGACAAAGTCCGAAAGGCCGCGGATAGTATGGCAAACCGAGGCTACGGTTTGGCAGTGCACTCGCTTAGAGCCGTGGCGCCGGAGCAACTGACGGCGCTCGACAGGATATCGCGCGTAGACTATCCTGATATTCCCTTTCATATCCACGTCGCCGAGCAACTTAATGAGGTGGAGGAATGCATTGCGTTGCTAGGTGTTCGGCCAGTTCAGTGGTTGTGTCATGAGATTGATGTCGATCACCGTTGGTGTTTTGTCCACGCAACCCACGTGAATAGTCGGGAACTTGAGTCGATGGCAGAACGCGGTGTTGTTGTTGGCCTGTGTCCGACAACAGAAGCGAATCTGGGCGATGGCCTGTTTCCGGCAACCGAGTTTGTAGCGTTGGGCGGCAAGTTTGGAATTGGCTCAGATTCGCAGATTTGCAGCAACCCGGCAAGGGAACTTCAGCTTCTGGAATATGGACAACGTCTGAAGCACCATCGACGTGCACTGATGATGGGGGTTGGCGAACGGCACAACGGTACCGGGCTTGTACAGTGGGCAGTCGCGGGCGGTGGTAGGGCCTGCGGGCGATTACTGACGGGAATTACCGCAGGTGCGCCGGCTGACCTGATCGAGCTTGATCCGGATTCCCCGAGACTGGCCGTACGAACTACGGATGAAGCGTTGGACAGTTGGATATTTTCAGCCGCTGACAACAGTGTTCGGACAGTCATTGCGATGGGCAGGGAAGTCGTGACTGAAGGCCGACACGCCGGTGAGGCTGCTGCAACGGAAAAATTCCTGAATACGCTAAGGCGGTTAGCTGCGAGATCACCTAAGTGATAACACTAAAACTTGAACCGACCCACATCAGGCTGGCTGATATTCAGCAGATCATCGCTGGGCCGATAAAAATTGAACTGCCAGATGAAGCCTGGCGGGCTTCAGAACGCAGTCGGGCCCATGTTCAGGATGCTTTATCGTCTGATGTTGTCGCTTACGGTGTTAACACCGGGTTTGGCAAGCTTGCTCAGAACCGTATCGATTCCGGTCAATTGTCTACGCTACAACAGAACTTGGTGCGCTCGCATGCGGCCGGCGTTGGACAACCTTTGAGGCCGGGGGTCGTTCGGTTGGCGCTTTGTCTCAAAGTCATCAGCCTGGCACAAGGGTACTCCGGGGTCACACCGGAACTGATCGATAGACTGATCGTTATGCTGGCGAACGACATGGTACCGGTCATACCCGAAAAAGGTTCAGTCGGTGCGTCGGGTGATCTCGCACCACTGGCTCACTTGGCGTTGACATTAATCGGCGAGGGGCAGGTGCACTTCAGAGGAGCAATTCTACCGACTGGCCAGGCGCTTGACGCTATGCAACTCGAGCCTCTGAAACTCGAAGCCAAGGAAGGGTTGGCACTGCTGAACGGTACCCAGATCTCAACCGCACTCGCATTGGATGCAGTGCTAGAGGCGGAGCGCAATCTGGCCAATGCGATCTTGATCGGTGCGATCTCGGTTGATGCTGCCTTGGGCAGTTATGTTCCGTTCGATGAGCGAATTCATCGGGTTCGGCCCCATCCCGGGCAGCAAAAAGTAGCGGCTATTTTCAGAGGCCTGCTGGATGACAGTGAAATCAACCGATCCCATGCACTGTGTGACAGGGTGCAAGACCCTTACAGCCTGCGCTGCCAACCACAGGTACTCGGTGCGTGTTTGGATCAGTTACAGCACGCGTCTGAGGTGTTCCTACGGGAGGCTGTTTCTGTTTCTGACAATCCTCTGATCATGCCGGAAACAGGCGAAATTCTGTCTGGTGGTAACTTTCATGGAGAGCCCATAGCACTCGCTGCCGATGCTGTCGCGCTGGCCATCGCTGAGGTCGGAGCATTGTCCGAACGACGGATTGCGATGCTGATTGATTCGAGCATCAGTGAGCTGCCCCCATTTCTGGTAGAAGATGCCGGGCTCAACTCGGGGTTTATGGTTGCCCACGTGACTGCAGCATCACTTGCGTCGGAAAATAAAAGCTTGGCTCATCCGGCATCGATCGACAGTCTGCCAACCTCCGCAAACCAGGAAGACCATGTCAGTATGGCGACATTTGCGGCACGGCGACTGGCGGGCATAAACGACAATACACAGTTAATTCTAGCTATAGAATACCTCGCCGCGGTCCAGGGTCTCGAATTTCGTAGACCGCTTAGATCAACTCGTTCGATTGAAGGTGCTGTCGAGATTCTGCGCCAAGAGGTGCCGTTTTGGTCGACAGACCGTGAATTCGCGCCAGATATCCAGATCGCCGCTCGTCTGCTGGCAGAAGGTAAACCGGCCAAACCGGTACCGCCATTACTTGTCGATTGTAGTACCCGAGGTGGTTGATTCGAGTGGATGCCGACAGTTGACTTACGTGGCCACTCAAGTACATTGACCGGCCGCTTCACTTTCTTAATAGAGTAATGTCACTCATCGACAGCGAGGTGATCCGGCAGTACAACGACGATGGTGCGGCCGTCGTCCGCGGCTGTATCAGCGATCACTGGTTAGAAATACTGAACGATGCGATCGAACACGATATTCGTGATCCGGGCCCGTTTGTTCATGCCTATCAGGCGGGATCTGGTGGAGGACGGTTCCACGGCAACCTACGGACTTGGGAAACCGAGGCGCGGTTTCAGGATTTCTGTTTCAACTCACCTCTGCCTGAGATGGCAGCGGAAATTCTTGCATCAGCGAAGATAAATCTTCTCTACGACCAACTGTTTGTAAAGGAACCTGGCACGCCGAACCGAACACGTTGGCACAACGATCAGCCTTATTGGGCCATGCGTGGCTGGCAGGTGTTGAGCTTTTGGGTTGCGCTGGATCCGGTCAACAAACGGAGCGGCGCACTCGAATTCATACCAGGTTCGCACCGCTGGGGGCGCTGGTTTCAACCCGAGACTTTTGGCAAAGGTCCGGGGATAGAAGAGTATGAACGTAATCCGGATTATGAACCGATACCCGATATTGAATCAGCCCGCGAACGTTATGGGGTTATCAGCTGGGATCTTTCCCCTGGCGACGTTTATGTTTTTCATGCGTTAACCGTTCACGGTGCCGGCGGCAATTGCAGTGGTGATGTACGGCGCCGCGGATATGCAGTGCGCTATACCGGTGACGATGTGGTTTACGATGCCCGCCCGGGGACCAATAAAGGTCTTCGATCCGGAAGCCATGCAGACGGTGATCCGCTGGATAGCCCCCGCTACCCAGTCGTGTGGACGAGGTAGCCCCAAACAAGATAGCTTTTGTTGACCCGTCAGTCCGTTATTTGCCTTAGTCAGCTCCCCAGATTTTCGGCTTGATCACGAAGCAAAAATTTCTGGATCTTGCCGGTCGAAGTCTTTGGTAGGGGGCCAAAGATGACGATTCTGGGAGATTTATAGTGCGCCAGTTGCTCGCGACAGAAGGTAATAATGTCGTCAGCGGTCGCGCTTGAACCGTCGTGCAACGTCACAAATGCACAGGGTGTCTCCCCCCATTTTTCATCGGATTTGGCGACTACAGCCGCCTCCAATACAGCGGGGTGACGATAGAGTGCTTCCTCAACCTCCAGGCTGGAAATATTCTCTCCACCTGAAATGATGATGTCTTTTGAACGGTCCTTGACTTCAATGTAGCTGTCAGGATGGCGCACTGCCAGGTCGCCGCTATGGAACCAGCCTCCCGAGAACGCCAAACCCGTGGCTCGTGTGTTTTTGAGGTAACCCTTCATCACTGTATTACCCCGGATCATGACCTCGCCCATGGTTTTACTATCCCATGGCACGTCCTCCATTGTCTCGGGGTTTTTGACCGTTGCACCTTCCAGCGTCGTATAGTGCACACCCTGGCGGGCAATTCGAGCCGAGCGTTCGCTTACGGCAAGATCCGGCCAGTCGTCCTGCGGTACGCACACGGTCGCGGGACCATAGGTTTCGGTCAATCCGTAGAGGTGGGTCACATTGAATCCATTCTCTTCCATGGCCTCGATAACAGCCGAGGGTGGGGCAGCCCCGCCGGTCGCGATTTCCACCTGCTGAGGGAAGGTCGCCTTCGATTCTTCCGGCGCATGCGCGAGCATATTCAGGACTATAGGTGCGCCACACATATGCGTCACGTTTTGTTCACAGATCAATCTATAGACGGCAGCAGGGTCAACGTCTCTAAGACAGACATGGGTTGCCATTGCCGCTGTCACACCCCAGGTAAAGGTCCAGCCATCACAGTGAAACATCGGCAGGGTCCATAGATAGACCGAATTACGTCCCAGGCCCATGGTGAACATGTTGCCCAACGCATTCAGGTAGGCCCCTCGATGGTGGTATACACAACCCTTGGGATCGCCGGTAGTCCCCGATGTATACAACAAGGATAATGCCTGCCACTCATCTGCCAGCGGTTCAGGCGCAAAGTTCGGGTCGCCTTCTGCCAGAAGGTCCTCATAATCCAGTGCTCCCAGGCATTCACCCCCGGTTGCCATTGGGTCGTCGATATCCACGACCAGCAATTCCCGGTCGATAAGCTCCAGGGCTTCACGGACTGAGTCGGAGAATTCACGATCCGTCAATAGCACCCGAGCTTCCCCGTGTTCCAGGATGAACGCGATAGTGCGTGCATCCAGACGGATATTCAGTGAGTTGAGCACAGCGCCGAGCATCGGTACGCCGTTGTGGGCCTCGAGCATTTCCGGAGTATTGGCACCCATGATCGCTACACAATCTCCTTGCCTCACGCCCCGTTGTGAAAGGGCGCTGGCAAGGCGGCACGACCGTTCATAGAACTGTGCGTAGGTGTAGCGGCGGTCGCCGTGAATGACAGCGGTGTGTTCTGCTGCGACCTGTGCGGCCCGACGCAGGAAACTCACCGGTGATAATGGTTCAAAGTTTGCTTCCTGCCGTTGTAGGTTTGCGTCGAAAATCGACATGGCTTGCTCCGCGTCTGGCCCGAGTAGAGATTGGTCGCCATGATCGTACGTCAGTCGAGCGGATTCAACAATACGGATGTCCGGTCATTCATCGCATTCGGATGTACAAGATCAGTTGCGTGCTTGAAATCTGTTCCGTCCCACGATGTAATAGGCCGATAGTCATCCCACTCGTCGGGTCTATTGTGACCGCTATACTTTACGAACGAAGGTGCATTGCTGGGTGGTTTTGTGGCCACTGACTCATATGGTTCGGCTCAGGCATCGGATGGTCGTTCGACCACACTGACGGTGCTGGAGCCCAGTTCGGTGCCGGAATCTGCGGTACTAGAGAGTAATCTGGCCTTACTTCGTCAAGCAGGTTTTCAGGTGAGCTACCAGCGCTACCCGCCGGATGCGGGTGACAGGCGGGCCCGAGCTGGAGTCAGTGCGCGCGGTCAGACATTGTTGAGCGCGCTTTCTGATCCTGAGTGTGCCTATGTGCTGGCAGCACGCGGTGGTTATGGTGCCAGTGATCTGTTGCGATACCTGGACTGGTCCGCATTATCGTTGCTGCCCGAAACAATACTGGTCGGGTTTTCTGACATCAGTGCCCTGCAGATCGCGCTGTATTCCCGATTAGGGTGGCCCTCGATTCACGGCCCCATGCCGGGGTCCGCCTTGTGGACAAATGGGGCAGATATAGACTGTCTTTTAAGGTTGTTATCATCATCTCGACCCTGGAGCAGCACTATCAGCGTTTCGCTGTTAGGCGGTGACTCAACAAACACCACGGTACAAGGCACCCTGATCGGAGGCTGTCTCAGTGTGCTATCCGCTTTGATCGGAACCTCCTACTTCCCCCCAACCCTTCAGGGACACATTCTGTTTCTTGAAGACACCAATGAAACGGCAGAGCGGGTCCTTCGATTCTGGAACCAATGGTTAGACGCTGATTTGGTGGCGGGTCTGTCCGCGGTTGTGGTGGGTCGTTTCACAGAGCTTTCGGGCGGTCACGATGAGGAATGGCTTGTGGCCCGGTTCGCCGAACGATGTACGGTACCGCTTTTCCGATCACCCGACTTCGGCCATGTCTCACCTAATCAGCCACTGATGATCGGGGCCGATGCCCGAATTAAAGACGGTATCCTGGAATGGTGGCTGGACTAACTTTGGCAATTCTTGTAAACGATGGTCTTGACAAGTACCATCGACCGCTCATATCCGTGAGCATTGCTGTGCTCAAAAGAGGTGAAATATGTTGACTGGAAGTATGGTTGCGATGGTCACCCCCATGGGGGATGATGGTTCGGTGGACTGGACGGCCCTCGAACGGCTGGTGGATCACCATGTGGAACAGGGTACGGATGCGATCGTTTCAGTCGGAACGACCGGGGAATCGGCAACGCTTGATCATAACGAACACATCGAAGTAATCGGTCGTACAGTGGACGCTGCAGCAGGGCGGATACCGGTTATCGGGGGCACTGGGGCAAATTCAACTGCTGAAGCTATCGTGCTCACCCGGGATGCGGCAGCTGCCGGCGTTACAGCCTGCCTGCTGGTTGTTCCGTATTACAACAAGCCACCGCAAGAAGGTCTTTTCCAGCACTTCAGTTCAGTTGCAGCTGCCGTCTCGATTCCGCAAATTCTGTACAACGTTCCCGGGCGCACCGCGGTCGATATGAGTAACGAGACCACCCTACGACTGGCTGTAATCGACAATATTGTGGGGATAAAAGATGCCACTAACGATATCGATCGAGGTTGTGATCTTATCGATCGAGCCCCAGATGGATTTTCAATCTATTCGGGGGAGGATGGCACTGCCTGCCAACTGATGCTGGCAGGAGGAAAGGGAACCATCTCGGTTACCGCCAACGCGGCGCCTAAACTGATGCACGAGATGTGTGTCGCGGCGGTGGCTGGCGACACTGATACGGCCACGGTGGTGAATAACCAATTGGCAGATCTTCATGCGGCTATGTTTTTCCAGTCGAATCCCATACCTGCGAAATGGGCTGTTTGCCAGCAGGGTCTGATCGGTTCAGGAATTCGCCTCCCTTTAGTACCGCTGGCCGAGCAATACTATGATGATGTCCGTGCCGCGTTGCAGAAGGCGGATGTTCTTTGAATTTGAACTAAAGGTTTACTGGGAAAGCAGACTATGGAACGTGGTCTAGAACTTTATTCAGGTAAAGCGAAGTCGATGCATCTTACCGACGACCCCGGACGTCTGATTATGGAATTCCGAGACGACACCTCCGCATTCGACGGAGAGAAGATCGAACAGCTCGATCGCAAAGGTATGGTCAACAATCTTTTTAACGCGTTTATTATGACGTGCCTTCAGAATACGGGCGTTGAGACCCACTTTGAAAAGCTTCTGAGCAAGACCGAATCTATTGTGAAAAACATGGATATGATTCCAGTCGAATGTGTCGTGCGTAATATTGCAACGGGTTCACTGTGTAAGCGCCTAGGCATCGAAGATGGGTTGAATCTTGAACCACCAACGTTTGAGTTCTTTCTGAAGGATGATGCTCGCCACGACCCAATGATCAATGACTATCATATCGATTCTTTCGGCTGGGCGACCCGCGAAGAAGTCGTACTAATGAAGCGGAATACGTTTCAGGTTAACGACATTCTGGGAGCGATGTTTGCTGATGCAGGCATGATTCTGGTTGATTTCAAACTTGAATTCGGACGTTACGACGGTAACCTTGTACTCGGGGATGAATTCACACCAGACGGATGTCGTGTCTGGGACGCCGAGACTCGTAAAAAATTAGATAAGGATCGTTTCAGACATGGTCTTGGCGATGTGATTGAGGCCTACGAGGAAGTTGCGCTCCGGCTGGGTGTTGACCTCGACGCGACGGTTATACAGTAGGTTGGTTACGGTGTTGCCAACGTCGTGCTGATCCTCGAGGGCGGGTCGGCGGTTTCCCGGTTTCGTGTCAACAAACTGTGCGCTCAGGTTCGCGAGGATCTGCCCGGTCTAGAGGTGCTTTCGGCACGCTATCTGCACGTAGCATCAACTGAAAAATCTCTCTCAGCCAAGAAACGGAAAACATTAGACCGTTTACTTGACTACGGCACCCCAGCCAGCACCGTAACCGCTAACCTCGAGATAGTAGTGTTCCCCCGGGTGGGCACGATTTCACCGTGGTCGACAAAAGCCACCGATATCGCTCACCACTGTGGCCTGAGTGAGATTATTCGTCTCGAACGGGGAATATCGTGGACCATTCAAGGTGATCTCGAGCCTTCTGATGTCCAACATCATCTCATCCCTCTGTTATACGACAGAATGACCGAGTCGATAATTTCTGGACGGGAAAATCTTCAGGTGTTGTTTTCTGCTTCGAAGCCCGGAAAGATCGCGAAGATCAGTGTACTGCACGGTGGCCGTGATGCTTTGATGGAGGCCAATGAGCAAATGGGGTTTGCTCTGTCAGACGATGAGATCGATTATCTGGTGGAGCAGTATCAATCTCTGGGAAGAGATCCAACAGATGCAGAACTGATGATGTTCGCGCAGGTCAATTCAGAACACTGTCGACATAAGATTTTCAATGCGGACTGGGTTATAGAGGGTGAACGTATGCCTGATTCGTTATTTGGCATGATCAGGACGACCCATGAGCGACATAAGCAAGGCACGCTTGTGGCCTACATAGACAATGCAGCAGTAATTGAGGGACAGGTAGGGTGCTGGTTTCTGCCGGACCCGACGTCAAGCGAATTCAAGCGCACGGCCGAGCCTTTGCACATACTTTGCAAAGTCGAAACGCATAACCATCCGACGGGAATTTCCCCCTACCCGGGCGCAGCAACTGGCTCGGGCGGGGAAATCCGGGATGAAGGTGCGACCGGGCGAGGGGGTAAGCCCAAGGCAGGGATCACTGGTTTTTCTGTTTCCAACCTGCGATTGCCGGGGGCTTCTATGCCGTGGGAATTGGCGGCAATGCCGAATCCACGACAGGCCAGTGCGCTTCAAATCATGTTGGAAGCCCCTATTGGCGGTGCTTCGTTTAACAACGAATTTGGTCGTCCCAATATTGGGGGTTACTTCCGGACTCTGGAAGTCGCTTGTGCAAGCGGTGCCAGCGGGGTCCGGCGCGGTTACCACAAGCCGATCATGCTGGCCGGAGGGCTGGGCAACGTGCGTCGTGACCATGTCTACAAGAACACCATGCCTGCCGGGGCTAAACTGATAGTGCTGGGCGGGCCAGCAATGCTGATCGGGTTGGGTGGAGGTGCGGCTTCGAGTGTTGGCGCTGGCCAGAGTACAGAGTCCTTGGATTTTGCTTCAGTTCAGCGCGGAAATGCTGAAATGCAGCGACGCTGTCAGGAAGTGATTGATGCTTGCATAGCGCAAGGCGAAAACAACCCAATCATAACAATACATGATGTCGGCGCGGGCGGGCTATCGAACGCCTTGCCGGAACTGATCCACGATTCAAATCTAGGCGGCGAGGTTACCCTCGCGAAAATACCGAACGATGAACCTGGCATGTCACCGATGCAGGTATGGTGCAACGAAGCCCAGGAGCGTTACGTGCTGGCGGTTTCGCCCGATCAGTTAGATCAATTTGAAGCCATTTGTAAACGGGAAAGGTGTTTGTACAGTGTCGTGGGAGAAGCAACTGGAACGCCTGTGCTCAGGGTGAAAGCGGAAACTGAGTCTGGGGAAAGCCATGAATCAATCGCAGCCGATGATGTGGGTGAGCCGGTTAATCTGGAACTGGCTGTGCTGTTTGGCAATACGCCACGAATGTCCCGGGTCGTGGATCGCGGGCGCGACAGCTATCCGGAATTGCAGTTAAATCATGTCAGCGTTACCGATGCCGCTGAACGTGTACTTCGACTGCCCGGTGTCTCTGATAAGTCGTTTTTGGTCACCATTGGCGATCGCAGTGTGACCGGTCAAATTGTGCGTGACCAAATGGTCGGACCGTGGCAGGTACCCATCTCAGATGTCGCGGTCACTGCAGGCGGGTTTGAAGGCTATGCGGGTGAGGCAATGGCGCTGGGTGAACGAGCGCCCTTGGCACTGATCGATCCGGCCAGTAGTGGCCGTATGGCGGTGGCTGAAGCAATCACAAATATTGCCGCTGCAGCGATCGAGCGACTGAGTGATATCAAAATGTCGGCCAACTGGATGGCTGCAGCCGGGCACCCGGGCGAAGATGCTGCGCTTTATGACACAGTAAGAGCGGTTGCAATGGAACTGTGTCCAGAACTCGGGATTTCAATCCCCGTCGGGAAAGACTCAATGTCGATGAAGACGACTTGGGCGCTGGACGAAACGTCACACACGGTCGTTGCACCATTGTCACTGGTTGTATCTGCTTTTGCGCCAGTTGTTGATATACGGCTAACCCTGACCCCGGTTTTGCAGACCGATCTGGAATCTGTGCTCGTCTTGGTTGATCTGGGTGCGGGGCGCAATCGGCTAGGGGGTTCTGCACTGGCACAGGTATTTAATCAGGTTGGATGTGAAGGGCCTGATCTTGATATTCCAGGACAGCTTGTAGGACTGTTTTCTGCAACTCGGCAGTTGATAGCTGAACGTAAACTGATTGCCTATCACGACCGCTCCGATGGCGGACTTTTTGTAACGTTGTGTGAGATGACTTTCGCCAGTCGTTGTGGGCTTGAAATCGATCTCGGCAGCGTCAGTGACATTGTACGGGCACTTTTTAATGAGGAATTGGGTGTGGTATTACAAGTCCGGGCCGATGACCAGGCGGGGGTGCTCACCTGTCTGGACAGCTATGGACTGGGCGAGTGCTCCAGAGTGATTGGTCGAGTCGGGCAGGATCACGACGACATACAGATCATTGCCGATGGTCGGGAGCAGTTCCGCGCTGCACGGGTCGATTTACACCGTGCATGGTCGGAAGTGTCGTGGAAAATGCAGCGTCTGAGGGACAATCCTGACTGTGCTGACCAGGAATATGAACGTATTCTGGACACCACAGACCCCGGACTGCACGCCAAGATCACCTTTGACGCCGGTGAGAATCCTGCCATTGAGGCGATATTGTCGGGAAGGAGTCGGCCGCGGATTGCGATTCTCCGGGAGCAGGGAGTCAACGGACAGCTTGAAATGGCAGCAGCCTTCGACCACGCCGGTTTCAGTGCGGTAGACGTCACAATGAGTGATCTGACCACAGGTCGTCGAGACCTTATGGAGTTTTCCGGATTTGCCGCGTGTGGTGGTTTTTCATTTGGAGATGTGCTTGGGGCGGGTCAAGGCTGGGCGAAGTCGATTCTTTATCAGTCTAGACTGCGGGATATGTTTGAACTTTTCTTCCAGCATCCGGAACGATTCGCGCTGGGCGTGTGTAATGGTTGCCAGATGCTTGCGGCGCTTAAGCAACTCATACCAGGAACAGAGCATTGGCCGTCATTCGAAAAGAACGAATCGGATCAGTTCGAAGCCCGGCAAGTCATGGTGGAAGTGGTGCCATCCGATTCGGTTTTACTGGCCGGTATGGAAGGCAGTTATCTGCCGATTGCAGTGTCACATGGAGAAGGCAGGACCATATTCGACTCGGATGTAAAGCTTAAGCAGCTTTCGGAGAACAACCAGACCGGGTTACGCTATGTAGACAACCGGGATCAGTCCACACAGGCTTATCCCTATAACCCAAACGGATCTGCAGGTGGCATTGCCGGTTTAACAGCTGCGAACGGCAGAGTAACAATTATGATGCCGCATCCGGAACGGGTTTTTAGGACATTATGCAATTCATGGCACCCAGTTCACTGGGGAGAACACAGCCCGTGGCTTCGTTTATTCCAGAATGCCCGCGCCTTCGCGGCTTAAGTCCACGTTACATTTCCGCATATGAGGGGCCGCCACCGCCTTCAGGAGTAACCCAAGTGATGTTCTGGCTTGGATCCTTTATGTCGCACGTTTTGCAGTGAATACAGTTCTGCGCGTTGATTTGAAAGCGCTGACCACTGTTGTCCTGTAGCACCTCATAAACGCCTGCCGGGCAGTAACGTTGTGCCGGTTCCTGCCAATTTGGAAGATTGACAATAATGGGGATTTTTTCGTCGCCAAGTTTCAGGTGAGCGGGTTGGTCTTCTTCATGATAGGTGTTGGTTAAAAAAACTGATGAGTTGCGGTCAAAGGTCAGTTCACCATCGGGCTTGGGGTATTCCAGGACTGGAACGCGGGCAGCATCGGCGAGACTGTCGTGATCGTTGTGCTCGTCGCGCAACGTCAAAGGCAGCTTTCCCCTGAACCAGTTTTGGTCAATGTAGTTGAATGCACCGCCCAGGTAGGTTCCGAATCGGTGTAGCGCAGGGCCGAAATTCCTTGAGCGTTTCAGTTCATCGATCAACCATGAACGTTCCAGGTTGGTTTGGTAGTGGGTGTGATCTTTACCGCCGGGATCGTTATCCATCAGTACCTGGAATATTGTCTCAGCCGCCACCATTCCAGATTTCATTGCAGTATGTGTTCCTTTAATCTTGGCAAAATTCAATGTACCGGCGTCACAGCCAATCAGGAAGCCGCCGGGGAATGACATTTTTGGCAGGGAATTAAATCCCCCTTTGGTGATGGCCCGGGCGCCGTAACTGATTCGTTTACCGCCATTGAGGTATTTCCTGATTTGCGAATGTGTTTTATATCTTTGTAGTTCTTCAAAGGGATCTAAATACGGGTTGCTGTAGTTCAGGTCAACAATGAGCCCCAGGGAGATCCTGTTATCTTCAAGATGGTAAAGGAAAGAGCCGCCGGTTGCGCCGTGTTCCGACAAAGGCCAACCTGCTCCATGAATAACGAGGCCAGGCTGGTGATTAACGGGGTCAACCTCCCACAGTTCTTTTAAGCCTATGCCGTAGTGCTGTGTAGAACGTTCATGATCTAGGGCATACTGACAAGTGAGTTGTTTTCCGAGATGTCCGCGACAGCCTTCCGCAAATACAGTGTATTTAGCATGCAGTTCCATGCCAGGTTCGTAGGCGGGTTTGCGGTTGCCTGTAGATGACACGCCCATTTCCCCTGTCGCGACGCCTTTGACTGCACCGAGTTCGCTGAATAGAACCTCACTGGCGGGAAAGCCCGGAAAAATCTCTACACCCATCGCCTCAGCCTGCTCTCCCAGCCATCGCACGACTTTACCCAGGCTGACGATGTAGTTGCCATGGTTGTGCATGGTTCGAGGGATAATCAGGTTAGGCACCTTTATAGTCTTCGTTTCATTGAGGTAGAAGAAGACCTCGTCTCGCACAACCGGGGTCTTCAACGGGGCATCGCGTTCCTGCCAGTCGGGAAAGAGTTCTGACAGGGCTCTGGGTTCTATTACGGCGCCCGAGAGAATATGAGCACCCACTTCGGAACCCTTCTCAAGCACAACAACACTGATTTCTTTATCGTGCTCCTGAGCCAGTTGCATCAGGCGGCAGGCCGTTGAAAGTCCCGCCGGCCCAGCACCGACAATTACGACATCGACTTCCATAGACTCGCGTTCCACGGGGATCGTATCTTCACTCATTAGATGCCGCCTTCTGTGAATGCCAATCGGCGTAGATTAACGGTGCGCAGCCACACATGGAAGCCTCTAATGCGACAAATTCTGCTATAAAGCAGGCAATGTTGAATCGGTCAAGAAACGGCACGACCCGGAGGACGCAATTTATGGACCTGAGTAATCAATCAGCTGTGGTGACGGGGGGCGCGTCCGGTATGGGCGCCGTCACAGCGAGCGCATTGGCCGCAAGAGGGGCTCGGGTTGCGGTTCTCGATCTTAACGAAACTGCGGCCCAGGACAAGGCAGATGAATTCGATGGTGTTGGTATCGCTTGTGATGTTGCCGATGCGCAGTCTGCCGGATCTGCAGTGAAGCGAGTTGTGGCTGAGATAGGGCCGCCGCGGGTGGTCGTCAACTGTGCGGGCATCGCTTTAGCCAGCCGTATTGTTGGTCGCGATGGTCCCCATGATCTGGACGACTATCAAAAAGTCATTAATGTGAACCTGATTGGAACATTCAACATGCTACGCCTGACTGCTGCAGCGATGTCAGAACTGGAGCTGATCGGAGACAGTGGTAGCCGCGGTGTCATTATCAACACCGCATCGGTAGCGGCCTACGACGGACAAATCGGGCAGGCTGCATACAGTTCGTCCAAGGGCGGTGTGGTCGCACTGACGCTGCCAGCCGCGCGCGAGCTTGCTCGATTTGGAATACGGGTAATGACCATCGCACCGGGATTGATTAAAACACCGATGCTCTCCGGTCTGCCGAAGGAGGCACAGGACAGTCTCGCCGACCAGGTTCCATTTCCACAGAGATTTGGTGAGCCAGAGGAATACGCATCGCTGGTCGAGCATATTGTCGACAATGAAATGCTCAACGGCGAGGTGATCCGTCTTGATGGCGCTATCCGGATGCAGCCCAAGTAGACCCCCACTGTTCACCATTGTACTGATTCATCACTATGACCTACCAACAATCGGGCCTGTTTATCCTGTTAGGACTGCTGTTTGTGATGCTGGTCTGGGGCCGTATTCGATACGATCTCGCGGCGTTTGCTGCCCTGACCCTTGCGGTTCTAAGTGGTCTGGTCGACGAAGAAGCGGCTTTTGCCGGCTTTGGCCATCCGGCCACAGTCATTGTGGCCATGGTTCTTATAGTCAGTCGCGGTTTGGCAAATTCTGGAGCAGTGGATCTGATAGCCCGTTCTGTAATTCGTGGTAGCGCGTCTCTGTCTGCCCATATCAGTCTAATTTCGGTAATTGGAGCAGCACTGTCGGCGCTGATGAATAACGTTGCCGCGCTTGCATTGCTGATGCCTGTAGATATGGAAGCTGCTGTTCGCGCCAAACGCAGTCCTTCGCTGACGCTGATGCCGCTATCGTTTGCAACCATCCTCGGCGGCATGGTGACGCTGATTGGTACACCGCCAAATATCGTTGTTGCAACTTTTCGGGGGGAAGCGCTCGGGGACCCGTTTACCATGTTCGATTTTGCAGCTGTGGGTATCGTCGTGGCTGTGGTTGGTGTTGTTTTTGTCTCTCTTGTAGGTTGGCGGCTGTTACCTGTTGAGCGTAGCCGCCACAATACCCGGCAGGAATTGCAGGACCTTACCGGTTATGTTGCAGAAGCCCAGGTCACAGAAGACGCCACAGTTGTAGGCAATACCCTTGATCAACTGTACCCGCTGGCTGAGGAGTATGACGTTGCTGTGCTCGGTCTGATTCGTGCGGGTCGGCGTATGTCCGGATTTGCCCGGGGACGGATTGTCAGAACCGGTGATTTTGTCGTTATTCAAGGGGGTGTGGAGTTTATGGATAAGTTCATCGGTGCCGCCGGCCTTGAATATGCATCAGCGCAGAAAAACGCAGGCGTTTTGGCAGACAACCAAGTTTTATTAGAGGTAGTGGTTCCAGAAGGTGCCCGAATTCAGGGCCGTTCTGCAATGAGTTTCCGACTCGCCGCCAGGCACAATAGCATGCTTCTTGGCGTGTCAAGACAAGGCCGTCAATTCAGAGAAAGAATTAGAAAGTTAAAGATCAGAGCTGGCGATATTCTGTTGCTGTCCGGGTCGGAGGACGAACTGCCGGATGTGGCTGGATGGTTGGGTTGCCTGCCATTGGCCGAGCGGGGGCTTGTGGTGATTCAACGGAAAAAGGCCTGGTTGGCAATCGGTCTTTTTGCAGCTGCTATCGCCGCTGCGACGACCGGTGTGGTCTATCTGCCAGTCGCCCTGGCAGCTGCCGCTCTGGTTTATGTGATCGCTGGACTGGTGCCTTTATCGCAGTTGTACGAGTCGATCGAGTGGCCTGTCATTGTATTGCTGGGTTCATTGATTCCGATAGGCATCGCACTTGAAAGCAGCGGCGCTGCTGAGTTGATTGCAAAGACCATTATCGAGTGGACTGACGGACTGCCTGTTGTATTTATTCTGATCATAATCATGGTTGTAACGATGACGCTGTCGGACATGCTCAACAACGTGGCCACTGCTCTGATTGCAGCACCCATTGCTGTCGAACTGGCCGTGCGGCTTGAGGTCAGTCCAGATCCGTTTCTGATGGCGGTTGCCGTCGCTGCATCCTGTGCATTTCTGACCCCCATCGGACACAAGAACAATACTATTATCCTGGGGCCGGGTGGATACCGTTTCGGTGACTACTGGAGGATGGGGTTGCCGCTGGAAGTGCTGGTGGTCGCAGTGGGTGTACCCATGATCCTCTGGGTATGGCCGCTTTGACGCGTCGTGGGCCGATCCAGCCGTGTGTGCGTAACCTCAAGGTGGAATACCAGTACATCGATGGAGTTGGAACATGACGCTCGGAATAGGGGGTCTACAGTTGCGCAAGAGTTAAGTAAGCCCGTTTGGTTACCGATGTTGTTGGGTCACACGACGGGTCGCATGCAGTAGTAGCGATTGACCAGGTTACCCCTTTTTCCAAGCCGGTCCATCGACGATCCGTTCAACCTGGACGGGTAACATTCGCCCTAAGACAGTGGATCATGGGGGCAGTTGTGTTGCTACAGATTCAGCGCTTTGATGTAACAGGTTTTTGTATCAATTCGACTGTGATGCCGTCAGGATCACGCAGATAAACGGCCTTGCCGCCCTGGTTCGGCCCCTGATCGACTGTAGTTACTTGACCGATCGGGAACACATTGTGTTCCAAGGACAGAGTCAGGATCGCATCGATGTCTTCAACATCAAAGGCGATATGGGCAAATCCTACATCGCAGGGGCGGGGTCGGACTTCGCTGCGATTTGGTGGACCAAGATATTCGATCAGTTCCAAGGTGTGGCCCGGTCCGCGTAAATAGGCAATCATGACGTCCGCTTCGTCGACACCGGTTATGCTCTGAATGACTGATTTAGACCGCGGCAGTTTGGGTGTGGCAGTGAATCCGAGAACATCTCGGAAAAAGGCAATGCTCCGATTCAGGTCGGATACCGTAAAGCTGGTGTGATTTGTCGATAAAACTCCGGAATAGGTCATGGTAAGTCACTCAGGACAAAGGCTGATTGTTGTGCTTACAGGCTGTCCAGTGCTTCGGCTCTTTTACGTAACTTGAATTTTTGTACTTTACCTGTAGATGTTTTAGGTAGATCTAGGAACATAACTGTTTTGGGTGTTTTGAAGTGTGCCATCTGCTCACGACAGAAAACGATAATTTCTTCTTCGGTGACCCCGGAGGCCGTATCCTTAAGGGTAATAAAAGCACAGGGCGTTTCACCCCATTTGTCGTCTGGACGGGCGACCACCGCCGCTTCGAGCACATCGGGGTGCCGATAAAGCACATCCTCAATTTCAATTGAAGATATATTTTCACCACCTGAAATGATGATGTCCTTTGAACGGTCTTTGAGTTGGGTATACCCGTCGGGATACAGGACGCCAAGATCACCAGAATGGAACCACCCGCCGGCAAAGGCTTCTGTAGTCGCCTTAGGGTTCTTGAGGTAGCCCTTCATTACTATATTGCCTCGAAACATGACCTCGCCCAGTTGTGAGGCATCTGGGTTGACCGAATTCATGGTTTGGGGATCAAGAACCTTAAGGTCCTCAAGCATGTGGTATGGCACGCCTTGCCGGGATTTGATTTCGGCCCGTTCTGCAGGTTTGAGGGCGTTCCATTCCGGATGCCACGCACAGATGACAGCAGGGCCATAAGTCTCTGTTAACCCATACACATGGGTCATGGCGAATCCTGCACTTTCCATTGCGGCCAGAACCGCAGCAGGCGGCGGTGCAGCCGCTGTCATCACCTCGACAGTGTGATCAAAATCCCTGGTTTCGGATTCAGTTGCATTGATGATCAGATTGAGAACCACCGGAGCGCCGCAGAAATGAGTTACACCATAATCAGCGATCGCGTCGAAGATGGCAGATGCGCTAACGTTGCGTAAACAAACACTGGTCCCCCCGACAGCGGCGAGAGACCAGGGAAAACACCAGCCGTTGCAGTGGAACATCGGCAAGGTCCAGAGATACGTGGGGTGATGACCCAGGTTCCAGCCGATAATATTACTGCTTGCATTGAGATAGGCGCCACGATGATGGTAGACGACCCCTTTCGGATTGCCCGTGGTGCCAGAGGTATAGTTCAGCGCAATTGCATCCCATTCACTTTCCGGTGGTGACCAGGTGTAGTCCGATTCACCTTCAGTCAGAAGTTCCTCGTAAGTCAGTTCACCCAGTCGTTCGCCGCCGGGTCCCTCAGGATCATCGATATCAATTACCAGCAGCTCCTGCTTACAGGTGTGCAGGACATCCTTGATGACAGGTGCAAATTCGGTGTCGGTGATGAGGACTTTTGCCTCCCCATGTTCTAGGATAAAAGCAAGTGTATTGGCGTCCAGGCGTATGTTCAGGGCATTGAGCACAGCACCTGTCATCGGTACGCCGAAGTGAGCTTCGTACAGAGCGGGAATATTTGGTGCCATCACAGATACTGTGTCCCCAGGTCCGATGTTCCGCTTTGCCAGCGCTGCAGCCAGTTGATAGCATCGGTCTGAGGTTTCCTTCCAGTTTCTTCGGGTGCTGCCATGGATAATTGCCGGGTGGTCTGGATAAACTCGAGCCACGCGACCTAAAAAACTCAACGGACTCAGCGGCACATAGTTGGCATCACAGCGATCAAGGTCGACGTCATAGATACTGGGCATTATTCGAGTTCACTATTTATCAGGTGCAAGCACGTACAACAGCATACCGTAGAATCAGGACATTAGAACAGTGTCGTCGCCGTGTTTACAGAATCGTAGGCGCGGGCAGCCGTTCACTCAATGGTCAGAAGAATTTTCCCTATGTGGCTGCTGCTTTCCATGAGGCGATGGGCTTGGGCTGCCTGGTGGAGTGGAAAAGTGCAGTGAATGTGAGGTCTGGCCTTGTTTTTTTCGAACATTGGCCAGACGATGCGTTCAACGTCACCAGCAATCTGGGCCTTTTCATCCAGGCTTTGCGGCCGCAGAGTTGAGCCAGAAATACTGAGCCGGTTCATCATGACTCTCCCGAAATTGACTTCAGCTGTGCTTCCACCAAGAAATGCAATTAATGCATACCGACCATCCCGTCCGAGCAAATCGATGTTTTTCTGGACATAGTCCCCGGCGACCATATCTAGAACTACATCAATCTTTTTTCTGCCAGCAAACTCTCGCACGATCCCTGGCCAGTCCTCGGTCCGGTAATTGACAGCCTTGTCAGCGCCTATGGACTCACAAAAGGAACATTTTTCGTCTGTGCCGGCAGTGGTGATAACGGTGGCGCCAGACGCCTTGGCCAGCTGGATGGCCGCAAGACCAATGCCGCTGCTGCCACCGTGTACAAGAAAGGTCTCGCCGGATGTAAGTCGAGAGCGAGTGAAAACGTTGTAGTAAACCGTGAAATAATTTTCCGGTATAGCGCCGGCCAGTTGGGCGTCGTAGTCTTCGGGCCATGGCAGACAGTGCCGTTCATGTACAGCGGTATATTCTGCATAACCTCCGCCGTGGGTGAGCGCCGTAACATGATCGCCGGGTTTATAACGGCGGGTTTCTCCACCGACCGCTACAACCTCACCTGCCACTTCGAGGCCGGGCAGCGGGTTTGCATCAGCCGGCGGGTGGTAGTTGCCTTGTCGCTGAGCGCAGTCGGGCCGGTTAACGCCAGCGACCATATTGCGGATCAGAATTTGATCTGGTGCCGGCTGTGGAATGGGTACTGAACTGGGCTTGAGCGCATCGGGCCCGCCTGGCTCAGGAATTGCGATTGCCAGCATTGTGTCAGTCATGTCGGTATTTCCGGGAAATAGTCCGTCGCGAAAAGATCAGGCCTAAGGTTTCGAGCGAGATTGTCAGTAGCATCGGGGTCATAGTAGCGTTTCGGTGTGTGTTCTGCTGAAGCTTGACATCATTTTGACCATGGCTAATGCCACTGGGTGCCCGGGAATCAAGGTCTCAGCCAGGTTCAGCGGCGAGGTGTGTGCTGTACATTGTCCAGTTCAATGTTTGTTGTCCCTGGTGGTACTAGAAAGTATCGGAACTGCTGCGTTCTGGAGTGCGACAGAGCGTAATCGTTTCCCTTGATGGTAAGAGTCCGAAACTCGGAAGCCGGGAACATTTTGCTCCCATTTTTTAGGCATAGGTCGTCATCAGACAGGCAGATGATCGCAATCCCATGATTTTCAATATCTTTTTTACCGATCCAGGGGCTCCACTGGTAACTTAGGTGTTGAAGTACTGACGGATGGTCGATCGAATGAAAGGCGATACTGTCAGGTGCCATCCAGCCGCCACCGACCAATTTGAGTTTAGACTCGAACGAGTCATGCCACAGGCGTGTCACGGTGGCTGCCAGTTCCTTTCCTGGAAAGCTGTGGCGTGACTCGATACCCCCCTGACTGATGACAGCCAGCATGACCAGCGGAAGCAGTATGGCGTAAACAATGGAGCCAATCACAATCCGCCGACACTGGATACCGGTCAAGTTGATGGGAAACTGCAAAATGAGCATGATCCCTGCTGTAATGAGTATCGGGCCGCCCCAGCGACTTGACATGTCCACTCCAAGTATCAAACCAGGGATCACAGTGACCAGTAGCGGAAAAATCATTACGACATATATAAGTCCAGCATGCTCCGGCAGGTTCGGGAATCTGAGGAGAGCCAGCAACCGCTGGGACAGCGAGGAACTGTAGGTCGCCAGCATGAACGCGACCACCGCCGGTGTCAGGTAAATAAGCTGTGCCAGGAAAAAACTGATCGATTTCCATCGGATCTGTAACGAATCGAGAAAGAAATAGTCGCCGATATGCTGAACTGTACCGATTCTATGCTCATACACGTAATCCACATGGAAATAGAGCAGCAGAGCGAGCACCAGCGCGCTCGCATAAGGGCCAAGGGTGCCCATCTGTGCGCGACCCGATCGGGTAGAAACAGTGTAGAGGCCAATAGCACCGACTAAGGTTACGGCGTAGTACTTGGTAAGCATGCCGATTGCAAGACAAATCCCTAGAGCGATCCAATACACCATTTTTCTTCGGCTTATAGCATAGTAGGCGAATAGAACCGTTAATGCCCAGATGGATATCAACAGGGAGCTATGGTTCAGTCGAATGCTAAAAAAACTGTAGTAAGGGATGAATTCCAGAAGGCAGACGGCGGCTAATGCCTGTGCAGGTCTGAGGAATTGCCGCGCGAGCAGATAGATTGCTATAAAGGCGATAGCGATATTGATCTGGGACAGCAACAGGTAGTTCCAGTTAGAAATGCCGGTGAGCTTAAGGAATCCGGCAACGACCCATGGCAGAAAAGGGGGGTGCAGGTAGTAGGACAGCATCCATTCTTGCCCCCAGACAAAGTGCATCATGCTGTCACTATCGAGCTCGTGCCTGGTCAGTCCAGGCAGAAGGGTCCACATCGCCATATGGACGACCAGGAAAAGCGCGAACAGCTTATTCGCCTGCTGATCTTTGATACCGTGGTTCAACATGGCCTGGAGATTATCTTCTGTGCGTTAGTCGGACAGCGAGTTCCGGGTAGTCTGTAGTCAGCCCGGCGAGCTGCCACTTCATGAGTTGTTTTATCTCGTCATTGCGATTCACAGTCCAGCAGTGAATCGGCATGCCCACAGCGCGCGCCTCATCGACTCGTCGGTTAGACAGGTCGTCGATAGACGGTCCCCAGATCCGACCGCCAGCTGCGCGGACTGCAGCCGCGATATTGCCGTCGAAATGCACGAGGTCGAAACCGGCTAACCACGGTGAACCTCTCTGGCCGCCGACCGTATCGTAACCAGGATCCTGGCAGGTCAGATAGCAGGTGGTGATCTCAGGACAAAGCTGTTGCACTTGGCGCAGGAGGCTCCAATCGAAGGATTGAACCCAACTGATATCCAACAGCGCGAGCTTTTCGATTTCTCGTACTACGAGTAGGGCATATTCATGCGGGGGTCGTATGGCGTGAGATTGAAGTGGATCCGACTTGAGCTCAATATTCAGCGTTGGCGCACCAGTCTGGAGATTCTTGCAAAATTGCGCGACTTCAGACAGGGTGCAAATCCTCTCGCCGTCTACTGGAACCTGGATCGGGAACAGCTTGGATAGCTCCGAAACCGGATTTATTCGACCGATATCAAATTGTTTTAGCTCTGCCAGGGTGAGGTCGCCGATGGCGGGCCCGTTGTGTTCCAGCCACTGCCCGGTGTGATTACGGGTGAGGTCGCAATTGAGCTGCTCATCGTGGTGTACGATAATTTGGGAATCAGTACTGATTCTGATATCGAGTTCGAGGCCATCGACGCCCGCCTCAGCGGCAAACGTAAACCCCGCTAGGGTGTTTTCGGGGCGATTCCCTCTGGCACCACGGTGACCATGAACCAAAAGTGTTTTCAAGACAATGTTTTCTAGGTAGTCTTAGCAGCAGATCTTTTAATGGTCAGCACTATACCCAAGCTTGCCGAGCGGTTGTCGAAATATGTTTATCGGACAGACCGCGCATTTTCAGACCGCGATGCCAATGAAATCAATGAACAACAACGCCGGGAGTGAATGGCTCAACGATCGGGGATTCAATCTGTTGCAGGTTGTCGATACGGCCCGATTGCCGGAAGAATTGATCCAATCACTGATCGCATTGGGGGTCGAGGTCAGAAAAAGCCCCAGGCTGGTGCTGTTGGGGATGGGAGGGCCGGGCTTATGGAATCGTGTCAAGAACAAACTCGAAAGCAGTCCTGATCCTTTCGATGACGACGCAGTGTCGAGCGTTCACACGGTGGCTTTAGAGTTCTGGAGGTGCACGGAGGTGGATCTGCTGTATCCGGGACCACTGCCGTTGCCGCTGCAGAAACTTGGACAGTTCGCTGGCTGGAGTTATCCATCGCCGATCGGCATCGATCTGCATCCACGCTATGGCCCCTGGTTTGCATTTAGGGCAGTGTTTCTGATCGATGTTCCACTGCCACCAAGTGCATATGAACCGGGTGAGGCGCCGTGCCAGAGCTGTCAGGCTAAACCCTGTGAATCCGCATGTCCCGCAGGAGCTGTCCAGTATGGATCCATACTCGATATACAGGCCTGTATGGAACAGCGTCTATTGCCTCGTTCGGGCTGTGGCGATCGTTGTTTCTCGCGGCTGGCGTGCCCAGTCGGTAAGCACTGGCGTTACCCGGATGAGCAGATCACCTATCATGGAAGACGGTCGCTGCAGAGCCTGAAACGCTGGCGCCAGAAAACCCAGGGTACGGCCCAGTAGTCGTCCCTCATGGTCCGAGCTGATTTGCTTTTCCCGGGTATGAGAACAATGTGTCAACGCCGGTCGTCACTGTTGCTCAACTGGTGTGATCGTATGGCTGGTTTGTTGATACGTGTGGCCCTTACCTTGGGTGTTCTAGTATTACTTTCAGCGCCAGTGGTTTCTTTTGCCGGTTCAGGTGAAGCACTTAAAGCCTATAAGTCGGGCGAGTATCAGAAGGCGCTCGAGATGTGGATGCTGCTGGCTTACGAAGGCGATGTCGACGCGCAGTATAGGCTGGGACTGATGTTCCTGCACGGGACCGGTATTGTTGTCAGTACTGAAGAGGCGGTCTATTGGCTCAGCCGTGCAGCCGAACAGGGTGAGCCGCGGGCGCAATACCTACTCGGCGCTGTATACCTCAGTGGCAAAGGGCTGACTTCGGATCGTGAGCATGGCTTGGAGTGGTGGCGGGCAGCGGCGGGCAATGGAAACGCAGCAGCGCAGTACGGTATCGGCACCGCCTACTTGTACGGCGCAGGCGTATCCGAAAATCTTGAAGATGCGGAAAAATGGCTGACGGCGGCACTGAAAAGCGGTAGTCCGGCAGCCGGTCTGCTGCTTGAGAACCTCACTGAACTGAGCAAGTCGAAAGCGCGCAGCGGCTCGGCCAGTCAGTACGCTCGGGTCGGACCGGTAGCAGTCTGGATCTATAGCGCATTCAACCGACTCTCGGTCATTCTGGCTGAAGCCGGGACGGGAGAGCTCGTCAGGATTATTGAACGGCAAAACGACTGGTATCTGGTGGAACTCAGTCAGTCGTTGACCGGATGGGTTGACGTTAATGACATCGAACAGGTTTCCGGATCGAACGTGAAGGTAGCAGAAGGAGCAGTACTGCGTTCAGGCATAGCATCTGTTCAAGAATCAGCCCCGATCGTAATGGATCTGGGTAAGAATCGGTGGCTGAAATTTGTCGATCTGGCTGAGCCCTGGGCAGAGTTGGCAGTGCCGGGTCCGTTTACCGGCTGGACGCCAGTACTGGGCCTGGTTGAGCAGGCCGATGACCCCGCGTCCCTACAACGGATTTGGCAGAATGAGTACCGACTACGGTCAGAGGACAGCTACAAGGATACCGGCATTGCAGCACTTGCTGATTTTCTTCGTGCTCAAGACAACGCCGACGCGGTGTCGACGAAGGAGAATGCCGCAAAGCTGAGCGAGGTACCGTTGGAAGTGCAGAGCACTGGACAGACGAAGGGGGAGCCAGCGCCGTCTGAATCAGTAATGACAGTACCGCTCAATCGCAATGACTATCAGTGGTTGCTTGCTCAGGCACCCGAACGATACACACTGGAGCTCTTAAGTTCGACCAGTGAGATGCTGATACGGCAATTTTATCGTGCTGGATCATTTGATGATCGCGTCAGCTATTTCAGTAGCAGCGTTTCGGGCAAACGTTGGTTCACTCTGTTTCTTGGAAGTTACAGTGATCTGGAGAGTGTGCAAAAAGCGCTGAGCGTACTACCGGTGCGGCTGGACGCCATGCGGGTTCGGCGAATCTCGTCAGTTGTGCAGGATCTCTGCAACGGTCTGGATGATGTACCAGTATCTGTGCTTGAAAAACTCAGGTCGCGTTGTTCAGAACAGATGTGAATCTGCAGTTAAATAACTGCTATTGATACGCTCGATTAAATGTCTTTGTTGGGGTTATTCGTTAGCTCCACTAGAATTCGAGGTCACAGGCCTGTCGGCAGGCTATGACCGAATGCCCAAGGGGTTGTGTCAACTGCGCAGCGAACAAAAGTTGATATGCCGGTCCATATCAGATGAAGCTGCATCAGCCAGTGTACTTTTCACGAGGTGATAACGATGTTTAGGATGACAGAACGTATAGAAGGTTATGATGAGAAATTGTGGGCTGCGATGCTGAATGAGAGACAGCGTCAGGAAGATCACATAGAACTGATCGCCTCTGAGAACTACACCAGCCCCCGAGTACTTGAAGCCCAGGGATCGGTGCTTACCAATAAGTATGCAGAAGGATATCCAGGCAAACGGTACTATGGCGGGTGCGAATATGTGGATGTGGCTGAGCAGTTGGCCATAGATCGCGCGAAAGAACTTTTTGGTGCGGCCTACGTAAATGTCCAGCCACACTCAGGGTCCAGCGCTAATGCAGCAGTCTATATGGCACTTGCGGAGCCCGGTGACACCATTCTTGGTATGAGTCTCGCACACGGTGGCCATTTAACCCATGGTGCTGCGGTGAATTTTTCCGGAAAGCTGTACAACGCCGTGCAATATGGGTTGAATGACGAAAACGGAGAAATCGATTATGATCAGGTAGAAAGCCTGGCGAAGAAAAACGAACCTCGGTTAATTATGGCGGGGTTTTCAGCCTATAGCCGCATTGTTGACTGGGCAAGATTCCGGGAGATAGCAGATTCCGTCGGTGCATACCTTGTCGTCGATATGGCGCATGTCGCCGGCCTCGTAGCAGTAGGACTCTACCCCAGTCCAGTTTCAATTGCTGATGTCACCACCACCACAACGCACAAGACGCTGCGTGGCGCCCGTGGCGGCATGATTCTGGCCCGCGCAAATGAAGCCGTCGAAAAGAAGCTGAGCTCGTTGGTGTTCCCGGGTACTCAGGGCGGTCCGCTAATGCACGCGATTGCAGGAAAGGCGGTTGCATTGAAAGAGGCGCTTGAACCAGGGTTCAAGCTCTACCAACAGCAGGTGATCAGTAATGCGCAGGCGATGGCAGATTCGTTTATTGAAAGAGGGTACAAGATTGTGTCGGGTGGTACCGATAACCACCTGTTTTTGGTTGATCTGATCGGTAAGGATATCACCGGCAAGGATGCAGATGCGGCGCTCGGCAGGGCTTATATCACGGTCAACAAAAATTCCGTACCCAATGATCCTCGCTCACCATTCGTCACGAGCGGGATTCGTATCGGCACGCCAGCCAGTACCACACGAGGATTTGGTGAGATTGAGATGCGACAGGTTGCGGACTGGATCAGCGATATCCTTGATCACATGGGTGATGAGAGTGTGGTGGACAATGTGCGAACACAGGTATTGGATTTGTGTTCACGTTTTCCGGTGTACGCAGACAAATAGTCAGACCACTCTTTTCTTTAGCGTAGATGAAAAATAAGTACTCGATTTTCAGCCTGGTACGAAACGCATTCAGTTATCATCAGAACTGGCCCGAGGCTTGGCGGAGTCCGGATCCTAGACCTGCTTACGATGTGATCATAGTGGGTGGAGGTGGGCACGGCCTTGCGACTGCTTACTACCTGGCAAAAGAACATTCGATTGCCAGAATCGCGGTACTCGAAAAGGGCTGGATCGGTGGTGGAAATACCGGTCGCAACACCACAATAGTTCGTTCCAATTATTTGTGGGACGAGGCTGCCTGTCTTTATGAAAAATCACTGAAGCTGTGGGAGGGACTCAGTCAGGAACTGAACTACAACGTCATGTTCAGTCAGCGCGGAGTGATGAACCTCGGTCATTCGCTTCAGGATTTGCGGGACATTGTTCGACGTTCCAGCGCCAATCTGCTAAACGGAATCGACAGCGAAGTGCTGACCCCCGCCCAGATCAAGCAGATCGAACCGACTATTAATATTTCGCAACAGACACGTTACCCAATTCTTGGCGCGTCGTTCCAGCCCCGCGGAGGTGTTGCCCGTCATGACGCGGTCGCCTGGGGCTTTGCGCGGGGTGCGGACCGATATGGGGTCGATATCATTCAGAACTGCGAGGTGACTGGTATCCGTCAGAAAAATGGATCGGTGACAGGCGTTGAAACAACTCGCGGTTTCATTGCAGGATCCAAGGTCGGTATTGTTGCAGCCGGTCATTCGAGTGTGCTGGCAGACTATGCTGGTCTGCGGATGCCTATCGAGAGTCACCCTCTACAGGCACTGGTTTCGGAGCCTTTAAAGCCTGTGCTCAATACGGTGATTATGTCGAATGCTGTCCACGGCTACATCAGCCAGTCCGATAAAGGCGAACTCGTGGTTGGTGCCGGCATAGATCCTTATATCGGGTATGGCCAAAGGGGCAGCTATTCGGTTATCGAAGGAAATATCGCTGCAATTGTCGAGCTCTTTCCGAATTTCAGCAGAGTCAAAATGCTTCGGCAGTGGGGTGGAATTGTTGATGTCTGCCCAGATGCCTGCCCCATTATTTCACTGACACCCGTAAAAGGTTTGTATTTTAACTGTGGCTGGGGTACGGGAGGATTCAAGGCAACACCGGGTTCGGGCTGGGTGTTTGCTTACACAATCGCACGCAACACGCCGCATGAATTGAATGCAGCATTCGATCTCAACCGATTTTACACGGGCGCTTTGATCGATGAACACGGGGCTGCCGGTGTTGCGCACTGATCTTGGTTTACAGGAGGGGCTGAATGCTGAGGATTGACTGTCCCTGGTGTGGGCCACGTGACCAGACGGAGTTCAGTTACGGGGGTGAAGCCCACATTGTAAGACCGGCGCAGCCTGAAACGCTTTCCGATGAAGCCTGGGGCGACTATCTGTTCAATCGCAAAAACACAAAGGGCAGATTTCTCGAACAGTGGTGCCACACAGCGGGTTGCCGCCGCTGGTTCAATGCCGTCAGAGACAGCCAGTCCTATCAAATCGAGGCGGTATACAGGATCGGTGAGCAGCCGCCAGAGGGTATAGTCAAGTGAAGGCCCAGCGTCTTCCATCTGGTGGCCGAATCAACCGCGGCCGACCCATAGAGTTTTCATTTAATGACCGTAATTACCAGGGCTTTGAAGGCGATACCCTGGCATCGGGATTATTGGCCAACGGGTTGCGGCTCTTTGGCCGCAGTTTCAAGTACCATCGTCCGCGAGGTGTATTCGGAAGTGGATCCGAAGAGCCGAATGCGATTGTCCAGCTGGGGGAGGGCGCGTCGACAGTACCAAATCTAAAGGCGACACAGGTTGAATTGTTTGATGGGTTATCAGCATCGACTGTTGTCGGCTGGCCGAGTCTTCAATTTGACCTGTACGCGATCAACAATCGAATTGGCCGCTTATTGCCAGCGGGGTTTTACTACAAAACGTTTATGCGCCCTCGTTTCCTGTGGGGCTGGTATGAGGGTCACATACGGCGCGCAGCTGGACTGGGCCATGCACCCACTGGGCCTGACAACGACCGATATGACAAGCGAAACGCACATTGCGATGTATTGGTTGTCGGTGCCGGACCCGCCGGGCTGATGGCTGCGCTGGTTGCGGGTCGCTCAGGTGCCCGAGTCATTGTTGCAGATGAACAAGCTGAAATGGGTGGTGACCTGCTCTCTAGTACACAGTATGTGTCGGGCATCGCCGCATGGGCGTTTCTGGAAGGTTTACTGAAGGAATTGTCTTCGATGGACAACGTGTTACTGCTGCCCCGAAGCACCGTCTCAGGTTATTACGACCATAATTTTCTGGTGATTAACCAACGGCGTACCGACCACCGGGGTAGCATGGGCAACACTGTTGCCAGAGAACGCAACTGGCGGGTTCGAGCTCGCCAGGTCGTACTGGCCACCGGGGCCATAGAACGGGGCCTGGTGTTCGCTGACAATGACCGCCCGGGTGTCATGCTGTCTTCAGCGGTTCGAACGTACATCAATCGTTACGCTGTTCGACTTGCCAGTACTGGGGCTGTTTTTACGAACAACGACTCAGCCTATCAAACCGCTGTCGACATGCACGATGCTGGTATGGAGGTAAAAGGCCTCATAGACATTCGGCACAAACCACCCGAGGAGCGGCTTTCGCAAATGGACGCGCTGGGTATTCCGGTCTACGCGGGGCATGGTGTCGGCGGCACGAAAAGCAGTCGACGGGGTTTGAGGGCTGTGGAATTATGCCGGCTATCGCCCGACGGTCGGGACGTACTGGCCCAAAAGGGTTTGCTGGACTGCCAACTGCTCGCGATTTCCGGGGGTTGGAATCCGGCGATTCACCTTCACTGTCAGTCTGGTGGTCAGCCCAGATACGATGACAGTCGAGCCTGCTTCCTACCTGGTGATTCTGTGCAGTCCGAACGGTCTGCTGGGTCAGCCCGAGGCAGTTTTCAACTGGATAACTGCCTGAGAGACGGAATTGATGCCGCGAAAAATGCACTGCGAGAGACGGGTCAAGTGCCCGTGAACATAGATTATCCTTTTGTCTCAGGGGGAGTTGGTTCAGGTATAGAACCGATGTGGAACGTCCCTGATGGTGTTTTGCCGGGCCGTGGCGGCAGGAAATTTGTGGATTACCAGAATGACACAACAGTTGCGGACATCGTACTCGCAGCACGAGAGGGGTACCGCTCTATAGAGCATGTTAAGCGATATACCGCTCTGGGCTTTGGTACTGATCAGGGTAAGACCGGAAATATAAATGGCTTGGCAATACTTGCCGAACACTTGGGGCAGTCTATCCCGGCCACCGGTACCACTACGTTCAGACCCAACTACACTCCGGTGACCTTCGGTGCTATCGCAGGTCGAGAATTGGGGGCTGTACATTTCGATCCTGTCAGAAAAACCCCTATGCATCATTGGCATGTGGCTCGCGGTGCAGTTTTTGAGAACGTTGGGCAGTGGAAGCGGCCGTGGTATTACCCTGAACCCGGCGAAACTATAGAGAGTGCCGTAAGCCGGGAGTGCCTGGCTACACGAAAAGGTGTCGGTCTGTTGGATGCCTCTACACTTGGAAAGATAGAAATTCGCGGCAGCGATGCAGCTGAATTTCTTAATCGAATCTATACCAACGCCTGGTCGAAGCTCGAGATTAACCGATGTCGCTATGGGTTAATGCTCGGAGACGATGGCATGGTCATGGATGATGGCGTCAGTTCCAGGTTGAGTGAAAACCATTACTACATGACCACTACGACCGGCGGTGCGGCACATGTCCTGGCGTGGATGGAAAGATGGCACCAGACCGAATGGCCAGAGTTAAAGGTGTATTTCACCTCGGTCACTGACCGCTGGGCTGTCGCCAGTATAGCCGGACCCAATAGCCGGTTACTGTTGGGGCAGCTTTGTTCTGATATTGATTTATCTGTGGACGCTTTCCCCTTTATGAGTCTGCGGGAAGGTACAGTGGCCGGTATCACTGCACGGGTATTCAGGATCAGTTTCAGCGGGGAACTGGCTTATGAAATTAACGTGCCTGCGGACGACGGTGTTGCTCTGTGGGAATCATTGATGGAGGCTGGCGGCGAGTTTGATATTACACCCTATGGCACGGAAACCATGCATGTCCTGCGGGCTGAGAAGGGATATGTCATCGTTGGGCAGGATACTGACGGCTCTGTGACACCGGCTGACCTTGGTATGGATTGGATAGTTTCAAAAACCAAAGACTTCATCGGTAAGCGGTCACTTGTTCGTTCAGACATGTTGCGCGAGAACCGAAAACAATTCGTGGGACTCGTTACCGATCAGCCGGCGACGGTACTACCTGAAGGCACGCAGCTGGTTAACGAACCATCAACGGAATATCCGGTGCCAATGACGGGTCATGTAACGTCGAGTTACTACAGTCCTGTCTTAGGTCATTCGATTGCCTTGGCACTGGTTAAAGGTGGGCGCAGTCGGCTGGGCGGCTCCGTTTATGCCCCGACACTGGACGGTCAGCTCATCAAGGCGACTATTACAAACTCGGTGTTTTATGACCCGGAAAACAAGCTGCATAAAACCTAAGCCGGCCGGAACAGGCTATCCGTGGCGCGGATCATTTCTGCGACTGCTATGAAACTACTTAATTGAAGACGCCCGGAGACTGGCTGAATGAACAGAGAACCAGATAAATGAGTTTTAATGGCCGAGTGTTGGCAGACCATGACTATACCCGGTAGTAAGTATTCCCCTTTTGAGGAGATCGATTGGAAGACATCTTTTCAGGGTGTTACCGGCGACTATGGTGTCTGGTTCAGCGAAATCAACGTGACTCAATTTGTCAATCTGCGTGGTGACAGCACTCATCCTCGGTTTTTCGACGGAGTCCAGCGAGTGACCGGAATTGAGCCGCCGGTTAGCCCAAACACTGTTGTCAGATCAGGAGGCCTGTGTTGTCACTGGCTGAGTCCAGATGAGTGGCTGATGACAGTTGAGAACCCCCAAGTCTCAATAACACAAGATCTTGAGGACACCCTGTCCGGGTTGCACGTGGCGGTAACCGATCTGACCGGTGGCCAGTCGCTGCTGCGTATAGGTGGCGTTCAGTCCCGGGATGTACTGTCGGCTGCGTGTACGCTGAACCTGCATCCCGACGTGTTTGCGCAGGGGAGTTGTGCTCAGACCATTTTGGCGCATGCGAATGTTCTGATTACGCCCGTCTCGCAGTGTTCAGGCGACTTTGTTTTCGATGTGGTGGTCCGGCGCAGCTACGCCGATCACCTGATTCGCTGGCTGATGGACGCGGCATATGAGAGTGGTTTTGAGTTCAGGTCGGATGATGACTCAGGGCCGGGACGTTCATGACTCAGCTGACCGGGTTGAATAACAAGCGTGTGCTCGTAACTGCCGCCGCGAGTGGCATAGGCTTGTCTATTGCTGAGTCATTTCTCGGGGCGGGCGCGAAGGTATTCGTATGTGACAACGACGCCGATGCGGTCGCCGGATTGGAACATCAGAAGACCGGTCTATATGCCCGTGTCACCGACGTGTCGCGGCCACGTGAGGTGGAAGATCTTTTCAGTGAGATCGAATCCAAACTCAGCGGCTTAGATATACTCGTGAATAATGCGGGTATCGGTGGGCCTGTAGGTTCGTTAGAGACAGCGCCGGAATCGGAATGGGTCAAAACCATCGAGGTCAATCTTCTGGGGGCTTACTATTGTTGCCGGCATGCAATACCGCTGCTCGAAGGGTCCAAAGGCGGTTCTATCGTTAATCTTTCGTCAAGTGCCGGTCTTTATGGGGTCCCGAATCGGACGCCCTATGTGTCTTCCAAGTGGGGATTGATCGGCCTGACAAAATCATTGGCTGCCGAACTCGGGCAGAGAAGCATCCGGGTTAATGCGATCTGTCCAGGTTCAGTCGAAGGTAAAAGAATTGACCGTATTATTGCGGCTGAAGCGAGTTTACGAGGTGTCGATCAAAACACCGTAAAAGGAGAGTTTGTCGATACCAATTCGATGAAGGTATTTATTGATAAAGAAGACGTAGCAGCGTTGGTCTTGTTTTTGTGTTCTAAACAGGGACGCTATATCTCGGGACAGGCAATAGGCGTTGACGGCAATACGGAAGTGAAGTGGTAGATAGACTTCCCCAGTAAGCCGTGGGGCAGTGCTAAAATGTTGGTGTTAAAACACTAAATCTGTCAGGGGAATCGAAACATGCGTGAGTATCTTCACATTGACCTGAATAGTCGGACAGTAGATCGGAATGAGCTACACGGTGAAGCCATTGCCCGGAGTGGCCGCTATTTGATAGCAAAGACATTGGTCGAATGTGGGGCTGCTGGGGTGGATCCGTTGTCGCCTGAAAATCCTCTGATTTTCTCTGCTGGGCCCTTCGCTGGCACCAACTTCTCCAACGCGAACCGTCTGAGTATAGGCTGCAAGAGTCCTTTGACCGGGGGTATCAAGGAAGCGAATGCCGGCGGTACCTTTGGATTCGCGTTAGGCCAGCTCGGTATGGCCGGTTTTACCCTGCACGGTGTGTCGGATGATTGGATAGTGATCCATATTTCGAAAGAGGGTGAAATAACGTATGACCCGGCCGAACCTTATATGGGTCTGGGCAACTTTGAAGCCGCTGCTCGACTGCACGAGCGGTACGGCAAGAAGGTCAGTATAGGCTTGTGTGGTCCAGTCGGTGAGTACGGTGGACTACTGGCAGGAATCTCCTTCAGTGATACTGACCTGCGTCCTTCTCGACTCGCAGCTAGAGGCGGGGTCGGCGCTGTCATGGCGAGTAAGCGCGTTAAAGCGGTGGTCGCGGATCTAAATCGTATGCCCAAACTGCATGACCGAAAGAAAGTGATGGGGGCTGTGAAGGCCTATAACGCCAAGCTTGACAAGGATGAAATCGCTCAAAACATGGCGACTTATGGAACCGCATTGATGGCCGACGTCCAGAATTATCTAGGCGGTCTGCCTGTGCGTAACTTTAGTGAGGGCCGAATTGTTGAAGATGATGAGACCATGGCCATGGGCGGACAGCATATCCGGGAGCTGCAACTGGAACGAGGCGGTCAGACCGCCCATGCCTGTATGCCCGGCTGCACCATCGAGTGCAGCAATGTTTATGTCGATAAAGACGGTAACGAACTGACGTCTCCTGTGGAATATGAAACACTGGGTTTGTTGGGCACCAACTGCGGCTTGAAAGACCCGGATGACCTGGCCCGTCTCAATTTCATCGCGAATGATCTTGGGATAGACACGATAGAAACCGGTGCAATGATCGCGGTACTGATGGACGCTGGCCTGGGTAAATTTGGCGACGTTGGGTTTATGGAAGAAGTACTCGAAGAGATCAGGATAGGTTCTGAGAACGGACGACTGTGGGCGCAAGGAACAGGACGTGTTGGGGCGCACTACAAGGTCGAGAGAGTTCCCGTGATCAAGCAACAGGCGATCAGTGCCTATGACCCAAGGGTTGTCGAGGCGACTGGTATAACCATGATGGTAACTGCGCAGGGTGCCGACCATACAGCAGGCAATGTACCGAAGTTGGACTGCACCGATATGACCGTCGACGAAGTCGTCGCCGCCAGTTTGGAGTCTCAGTTGGTAATGGCCAGTTCCGATTCTTTGGGGTTATGTATTTTTGGACGCGGGGTAACGGATACCAACGTCGCATTCGTAATCAACGCCATTAACGACGCGCATGGTACGGAATTGACAGAAGAGTTTTACACTGAATTGGGCAGAGAAACTCTCGCTCTTGAGCATCAGTTTAATCGTGATGCCGGATTTACCGACGCCGATGACGAATTACCGTCGTTTTTCTACACCGAACCTCTGTCTCCGACCGGAAAGGTGGCCCGTTTCCATGCGCCTGAGGTCAATCAGTCACTGGGCCACTCGTAAAGAACGTAACGGGAAAAAACTTTTAGAATTCGTTTTCAGATACCTACGATGGGATGAATGCGGGAGCCATCGCTGAATCTTGAAAACTGAAACGGTGTCGGATCAACGAGCGGCTCAGAGGCGGTGGCAACATCTGCAGCCAGTTGACCTGCGGCGGGACCAATGCCAAATCCATGTCCCGACAGCCCAGTCGCCAGAAAGAAACCCGGCAGGCTGTCGACAGGAGAAATGACAGGTACGGCGTCGGGTGTCGCATCAATCAGCCCCGCCCAACTCTCGACGACCTCAATATCTTGAAACGCTGGAAAAGCATGAGCGAGGTTTCGCTTGCTTTTGTCCAGTGTGCTTTGAATGGGTATCGGATCCAGGGTTCGGATCTGTTCGAAAGGGGACTGTTCATCGAGCGACCACCTTTTTTTCTGCTGCCACTCGGTCTTAAAGCGGCTCGTCCAGGTGGGGCGTAGAATATTTCGGGCCATCCAGGCCAACGGCAGAAAGTCTTTCAGGAAACGAAAAGAATCTGGGACGATGTCAAAATTAGAAATGCTCCCATGGGAGACGGTATAACCTCCATCCAACCGTTTTCGAATTGCAAATCCCGCGCCGGTGACAGATCTTTCGGGCGCATTATTCAGCGGTGCAGTGCGAAACACAGACCCAATTGTCATCAGCAAAGGCAGACTTAGCCCAAGGTTCCGGCAAAACGTGCTGGACCAGGCACCGCCGGCCAGAATTACAGTACTGCATCGCAATGAGTCGTTTTCAGTGACGATTGCCGATATTCGCCCGCCGCTCGTTTCTATACCGCGCACAGCAGTTTGCGTGAAAAGTTTTGCCCCCAGTTGGCGCGCTGCCCGAGCCATAGCGGGTGCTGCAATGGTGGGTTCGGCTCGGCCGTCGGTCGGTGTATAAAGTCCACCAACCCACTGTTTGTTTGATCCCGGCAGCAGTTCATTGATTTCTTTGCTGGACACCATCCGGGATTCGACACCATGTGCGAGTCCGTGCTGTAGCCATGCTTCACGGTTTGCAACGTCTTTGGGCGTATTGGCCAGGTAAAGAATGCCGCATTGCCTGAATCCAACGTCACAACCGGTGCGTTGGTGCATCTTGCGCCAGAGTGCAAGCGACTCAATGATCAGGGGCAGTTCGCGCGGGTCCCGGCCCTGTTGACGGCACCAACCCCAGTTTCGTGACGACTGTTCACCTGCGATGTACCCTTTCTCGAACAAAACAACCGGTATTCCACGCTCCGCCAGTGTCAGGGCGGTTGATACGCCGATAATACCGCCGCCAATAATAGCCACTTCGGTTGAATCCGGCAGTTGCTGGTCGGACGGTACTGGGTCCACATGAGGGGGCATGAGTGCTGTTAGATCGAATATGGCCGGCACAAATATTATGTCACCATCTGCCGGCCAAAACGACGGCAGTCGTCAGAAAAGAAATCACTCTGCGGCTGTCTTTGACAGCAGACAAGAATCTTTCGTTCCCTGGGTTTAAGTTCTCGACAGTTTCTGTGCAAAAAACAGACCAAACATTCCGACTAGGGCGAGCAGACCCGTGGCTTTAATGACGGTGGTGTAGCCCGCAAAGCTCCAGATAAGACTCGATAAGCCTGGTCCGAATGCAAAACCGAGCATGTGCGCAATGGATACCATGGCTGAGATCGTGCCAAAGTTTGCGCTACCCAGTAGGTCGGCTGTTACCGTCGGTTTGGCAATGCTGCCGGTCCCCGCAGATCCACCCTGGAGACACACGAATAGAAAAAGAATAAGGGTTGCGGTACCGGCGAAGGCCAGATGAATACTGGCAAGTGATAAGCCGATAAAGGAACCGATACAAATAAGCAGCATGGATATGTGACGCTCGACTGCAACTAGAACAAGACGGCCGAGCACCTGGGCTGCGCCGATCGACGATGCCGCAACAATGGCATGGCCGGGAGATACACCTCGGCTGTCCAGTAGCGGCAGTATGTGACTGATAATCATGCTGTGATTCAACGAAAAGCATGCAAATGCGACAACCAGGCACCAGAACGTGCGTGACTTCAATAATGGGATAGCGACAGCCCTGAGTGGTGTCTGACGGATAGCTGGCCGGGCGTCTTTCTGGGCAGGTTTGCTGGATGCCCCATACCAGAACAATGGAACTGCGAGCCCGCAGATCAGAAGCGAGAATAGCCAGACACTTGCCTGCCAATTAATGTTTTCAGCGATGACACTGGACAGTGGAAAGCATAAGGTGCCGGCAAATCCAGCGACCAGGGTGACCATGATGATGGGTCGTTTCGCCTCGGGGTAATAGACACGTGTCAGGAAGGCAAAGCAGGGTTCATACAGGCAACCGGCCATCGTGAATCCGATGAGTAGCCAGATGAGATAGAACTGCCAGAGATGTTGGACCAGGGGCAGCATCGAAATCAGCAAACCACCCATGAAAGCGCTCAGAGTTAATACGGTCCGACCATGTCCCCGGTCGATCAAGCGACCCACAAAAATGCTGGTCCCCGCGGAGATGATCAGTCCACCAGTGAATCCAAAGGTGAGTTCGACCCGAGACCAGCCAAAGTGCGCTTCCCATCTCATCAGCATTGCCGGAAACAGGTAAAAGATGCCGGCCCAGGAAATGGTTTCAGCTATGGCGAGGCTCCAGACCTTTGGATTTTTCCACATATCGGTTTGTCTGGTTGTGTGAAGGTAGGTGATTGTAGTCCTGAGTAAGCGGCTGATGTACAGTCAGCACCCCAGTCGGTATGCTGGTTACCGGCACTCATGACAGCTCTTTATGAAATACTGCGTGAGAAACGGAAAGGCGGTTCGATCCATGTTCAATGATGATACGGATTATTGTTTATGTTAGGAGATGGTCATCATCGAAAGTCCGGGGATTACCGGGGTTATGATCTTCGGCTGTCGACTGAAATTGACGACGAGCTGGTCCGTGTAGGGCGCGGTACACCCTGCGGCGAATACCTGCGTCGGTTCTGGCATCCGTTTTTTCTATCTTCCGAACTCGAAGATCGACCTGTGGTCGTCAGGATACTGGGCGAAGAGCTGGTGCTGTTCAGAGACCGATCAGGTCGTCTAGGGCTGGTCCACAAGCGCTGCCCACACCGCCAAGCATCCCTTGAGTTTGGGCGCTGTGAGGACAAAGGCATACGATGCTGTTATCACGGCTGGCAATTCGATGTGGATGGCAGTCTTCTGGATGCCCCCGGGCAGTCGCCAGCGCTTAACCGCCGTCTGCAGGACCGGATACGACTGGGCGCCTATCCGACGGTCGAACATCAAGGCCTGATTTTTACTTATCTCGGACCTCCGGCTCAGCAGCCAGAATTCCCTATCTTTGACGCCATGACATTCGGAGAGATGGAGCGTGTACCCTATGCAGCGCCCTTTCGTTGCAACTGGCTTCAAGTCCTCGATGCAATCCTAGATCCTCTGCACACGAGTTTTTTGCATTCCTCTATTGGCCGTGTCCAGTTCTCAGAGGGTTTCGGCGAAGTGGGTCAAACGGACTTCTTTGATCACGGTGCATGGCTGTTGGGTGTAAATACCCGGCGAGTGTGCGACAACGTTTGGCTGCGGGTCAATGAACTGGTATTGCCCAACTTCACACAGGCTGGCAGTGCGTTTGCGGCAGACGGTACACAAGTCCGTTACTATGGCCGCAGTTCGTTTACACGCTGGGTTGTCCCTCTGGATGACCAAAATACCACCTGTTTCGCTTGGGCAAATTTCGGCAGTCGCGGCGATCCGGCAGAGTGGAACACGCCGGAAGGGCCGGAGCTTATCGAGCAGGGGGAGGTGTTTGAGCGTTCTTATGAAGACAAACAGAGATCTCCGGCCGATGTTGAGGCAGTGGAAGGGATGGGTCCGATCACAATCCATGCCAATGAAAATCTCGTAGTCAGTGACAAGGGTATCGCTCTAATGCGCAAGCGACTTCGGGATGAAATTAAAAAGATCAGTGAAGGAGGGCGGCTGCTAAGAGCACAAAAAAACTCGGACGGTGTCGTGCCCACTTATGGCGGTGATACGGTGTTGAGGATGCCTGGCCAGAATTCTGGCGATGAGGATATACTTTTCAGTCGCCTGGCACACGCATTTATGGCAATTCAGTTCGATACTTCCGATAAATCTGATCTCGATCGACAGGCTGAGGTTATCGAGAAATTCCAGAGGCTGGAACAGACAGGGCTTGGCGGGTTTGTCGCTGAGCAGTGACAAATCGTAATTCCAGAGCAACAAGAGTGCATTATGGGTACCGACAAACTGCGTGTGCATGTTAAGAATAATCACGCATCACCGAAAACCTTCCCACCTACGAAAGAGGGTGAGGTGGTTTTCACAATCACCGAGGAACGGTTTCAGGCAGCCTGCGATAAGTACCCTGATATAGCCAGACAGATTGAGGTGTTTATCGACTGGGACCTGGATCGGTTTTCGGAGTCAATGCAGACGGCCGGTGTTCTCGTGGCCTGGGATCTGCCGACCGAGGACCTGGCCAGGGTTGCGCCCAATCTCCAGTGGATTCATATCATTGGTGCCGGTGTTGAACATCTTTGGCCGATGGACTGGCTTCCCGATGACGTTACGATGGTCAATAACCGAGGTACTCATGCAGCAAAAGGGGGTGAATTCGGCCTGATGTCGATACTGATGCTGCACAGTCGGTTGCCTGCAATCATCGGCAATCAGAAAACCGCGACTTGGAGTTCGCTATTTTCGGGGTCGGTTTCCGGTAAGACCGTGGTCGTGATTGGGGTTGGACACATTGGCACTTCCGTTGCACGCCGCTGCAAAGCACTTGGATTGAACGTCATCGGTATCAGTCGCCACGGTCGGCCTGTGTCGGGAGTTGACGGTGTGCTCACCCCTAAAAATCTGGATTCCGTATTGCCCGCTGCAGATTTTGTGGTGCTGGCGGTACCCCTCACCACCGAAACCCGAAATCTCTTCGACCTTCGACGGCAGGCACTGACTAAACCAGGGGCCGGTATAGTCAACATCGGCCGAGCGGCGACCATGGATTATCAGGCGCTGGTCGGCAATCTCCAGTCAGGACACTTTTCCGGCGCAATCCTCGACGTGTTTGATGAAGAGCCCCTACCTGAGGGTTGTAGTCTGTGGCATACGCCGAATCTTATCGTGACCCCTCATATTTCAGCCGATGATGGAAACACGTACGTCGAAATGACACTGGATCTGGTGTTTGGCAACCTGGAAAGGCATCTACGCGGAGAACCGCTCAATAATGTAGTTGATCCAGAACTGGGTTACTGAGTACGGCGTAGCTAGCCAGTGTTGTCAGGCACAGAGTTGGATTACGGCAGCACCTTCCCTGGATTCATAATATTGGTGGGGTCAATGGCTTGTTTTATCGCACGCATCACCGACAGACCCGCGGGGTCTTTGTAGGATGACATTTCATCCAGTTTCAGAATGCCGACCCCATGTTCGGCGCTGAATGATCCGCCGAGTTCGTGAACCAGGTCGAATATGAGTTCATCAAACTCGGGTAAACGGGCCTGAAAAGCTGTGCTGGCTATATCGTCAGGCTGGAACAGGCTTAGGTGAATGTTGCCGTCACCAACGTGGCCGAAGGCGTATGGCCGGATACCTGCCATTCGCGACTGAGCGAGCGCACCGGCCCGTTCGATAAACTCCGGAACCTGTGAGATCTTCACGGATACGTCGTAGGTGTAGCGTTCTCCTGCCATGGGCTGGGCCTCGACCAATCCCTCTCGAATTTTCCAGATCTGCGCTGTCTGCGTTTCACTGGCTGAAATGACAGCATCGGTAATGATCGCCTTATCCAGAGCGTTTTCCAGTGTGCTCTCCAGTGTCGCGCGCAGATCTGAACCACTGGCGGTGCTGCTATAGACCATAATGATGTGCCAGTCGCTGGTTGTCGATAAAGGCCTTCGGCAACCCGGTACATATTTTTCCGCGAGTTCTATTCCGAATCGGGGTATGAGTTCAAAGCTTGACAGTGTACCGCCGCTGTCTATTCGAGCAGCGGTAAGCAGTGTTAGGCATGAGTCTAGGTCTTTCAGGGCGACGAATGCTGTTTCGGCCTGTCGTGGCTGGGGAACAAGTTTGAGTACAGCTGCTGTGATTATGCCAAGGGTTCCTTCTGAACCTACCAGCAGGTTGCGCAGATCGTAACCGGTATTGTTTTTTCTCAGTTCGTTCAGATCACTCCAAATCTGTCCGTCAGGCAATACGGCTTGCAGCCCTAAAACCTGCTCGCGGACATTGCCATAACGCAGTACATTGGTACCGCCGGCATTTGTCGACAGGTTGCCACCGATCTGGCAACTGCCTTCTGCACCAAGGCTAAGAGGAAAATAGCGGTCGGCCTCGGTTGCGGCCTGTTGGATGTCGGCGAGAATACAACCGGCTTCTACCGTCATGGTGTCATTAACCGGGTCTATGTCAGTAATTCGATTCAAACGCTTGAGGTTTAATACGATCTGACCGTGTTGCGAAACCGCTCCGCCGCACAGACCGGTGTTACCGCCCTGTGGAACGATTGGCATGTGCCTGGCGGCACAGAGCTTTACGACAGATGCGACCTCGGTTGAATTGGCTGGGAGGACGACTGCATCGGCATCACTTGTATAGTTTCCACGTCGTTCTTCAAGGAATTCAGCCATTGCACCGGCTTCGTTCAGAACATTTTTCGGCCCGACAATATCGGCGATATCAGTGATAAAGTTCTGAATGTTGATGGTTGGCACGGGCTTGAATATGACCTGAGGCTGAATCAGCAGGCTGAGGTCATTATAGTCACGTTGTACCGGTTACTGTTACGATGGGGAAATCGGATAAGTCACTTGCTTAGAGATGCGGGTTTGATACACCCTTCGGCGGAGAATAGAACTCAAATGCCTCCAGTAGACGGAACGTTTTTTGTAATTGATCTGCAGCACTCCATGTGCCATGAATAAGCCGATTTTCCATAGTGCCTGTCCGCATGATTGCCCATCTACCTGCGCACTTGAGATCGAGCTGGGCCAGGATGGTCAAATTGATCGGGTTCGTGGGGCGATCGAGAACTCTTATACCAATGGTGTTATCTGCAGCAAGGTCGCACGATACAGCGAGCGGATTCATCATCCAGACCGGTTGACTCAGCCTTTGCGGCGTAAGGGCGGTAAACAATCGGGTGATTTCGAACAGATCAGCTGGGAGAGCGCACTCGATGAAACAGCAGACCGGTTGTTGAAGGAGGAGCAGCGTTACGGTTCAGAGGCCATATGGCCTTATTTCTTTGCCGGCACAATGGGGCTGGTTATGCGCGATGGGATCGATCGACTCCGCCATGCGAAGCGCTACTCCGGGGAACACAAGACCATCTGTACAACCCCTTCCTTCAATGGATTTATAGCAGGTACCGGGAAACTTGCCGGTGTCGACCCGCGGGAAATGGCAGACTCCGACCAAGTGATTATCTGGGGTACAAATGCCGCCAGTACTCAGGTCAACGTAATGAGCCATGTACTTAAGGGAAGGCAGCAACGCGGTGCCCGTCTTGTGGTTGTTGATACGTACAACAATGCCACGGCCAAACAAGCGGACCTGTTTGTATGTGTACGACCAGGTACAGATGGTGCGCTGGCTTGCGGCATCATGCATGTGCTGTTCAGGGATGGCTATGCTAACTGGGAATATCTGACTCAATATACCGATGATCCTGAAGGACTCGAACAACACCTTAAATCCAGAACGCCCGAATGGGCTTCGACGATATGCGGTGTAGATGTAGCAATCATAGAGAAGCTTTCACACATGATCGGCAGCACCCCCAGGACTTATTTTCGACTCGGTTATGGCTTTGCTCGTCAACGTAACGGTGCGTTTAACATGCATGCGGTCGCTTCTATCGCTGCCGTCACAGGTAGTTGGTTAAATCGTGGCGGTGGCGCGTTTCACAATAACGGCGACATTTATCACTGGGATAAAACGCTGATTGAAGGACTGGATGTGTGTGATTCAGACATACGGGTTCTCGATCAATCACGTATTGGTGCGATCCTGACAGGCGATATTCAAGATATCGGGGATGGCCCACCCGTAACCGCGCTGTTCATCCAAAACACCAACCCAATGTCGGTCGCGCCTGACCAAAACAAGGTGCATGAGGGGTTTTTTCGTGACGATCTGTTTATTTGCGTCCATGAGCAGTTCATGACTGAAACTGCGATGGTGGCTGATATCGTGCTGCCGGCGACGATGTTTCTTGAGCACGATGACGTCTACCAAGGCGGTGGTCACCAGCACATTATTCTGGGGCCGAAAATAATCGACCCTCCGGAAGGCTGTCGATCGAATCACGAAGTTATCTGTGAACTCGCTCACCGACTGGGCGCGAAACACCAGGGATTTCATATGAGTGCCCGTGAACTCATCGATCAGACCCTGCAGGACTCTGGTTGGGGTAGCCTGGAACAGCTTGAAGGGAGTCGATGGATTGACTGTCAACCGGCGTTTGAAGAAGCTCACTACGTCGGTGGTTTTGCGCATAAAGACAAAAAATATCATTTCTCGCCCGACTGGGCTGAACTCGAGCCGCAAGGTTTTGGCCCGAAAGATAGTGTCATCCCGAAATATCCTGACCATGTGGCGGTGATCGAGGAATCGACCGCTGACATGCCGTTTAGATTGGTGACGGCACCAGCACGTCATTACCTTAACTCTTCGTTTAATGAAACACCGACTTCAATTCGGCGGGAAAAACAGCCGACTGTTATGGTGCATCCGGAGGATTTGAGTGCAATCGGCGTCCACAACGGGGACGAAGTGCGTATCGGGAATTCGCGAGGCGAGTTGACGATTGCAGTTGAGCAGTTCGGGGGAGTGCAAAAGGGTGTGGTGATCGTCGAGAGTATCTGGCCGAACAGAGCCTTTAAAGAAGGCAAGGGTATCAATGTCTTGACCGGTGCTGACCCAATCGCACCGACCGGTGGTGCGGCGTTCCACGACAATCGCATATGGATCCGCCCGCTTTGAGGACCAGCCGTCCACCGAATCTGCAAAGGAGAGAGAGATGACAATCAAAACACAAACGTTGTCTTATACCGCGGGTCAGGATGGGTTAAAGGGGTATATAGCATACGACGACGCAAACGAGAGCCCTGGGCCGGGCGTGATGGTCATTCATGAGTGGTGGGGGCTGGATGACTACATCCGCACTCGTGCGGATAGGCTGGCCGAGCTCGGGTATACGGCATTGGCGATCGATATGTACGGTAATGGCGATACTGCGGGTAATCCGAATGAAGCCGGTGCAATGATGAACGCGGTACTGGGTGATATGGAGACGGGTACATCCCGCCTGAAAGCGGCCCACGAAGTGTTGTGTGCTCAGTCGATGGTCGATGAAACCCGCACAGCCGCGATCGGCTATTGTTTTGGCGGTGCTATGGTTCTGCATATGGCCAGAATCGGTATGCCGCTTAAAGCGGTGGTCAGTTTCCATGGTGCGTTGAGGTCATTCCACGCCCCGGCAGCAGGAGAAATTAAATCCAAAATTCTGATTTGTCACGGTGCCGCGGATAGCCTGGTACCGGAAAGTGATATAGAGGTGTTCAACACGGAGATGGCGACCGCTCAAGCGAATGTCAAATTCGAATCCTATGAGGGAGCTCTGCACGGATTTACCAACCCAGATGCAACGGAGCGAGGACGAGCCTATGGTTTACCTCTGGCCTATGACGAGAGTGCTGACCATGCATCATGGTCCTCGATGCAGGCTCTATTGAACGAGGCATTCTGACAGCCGAGTCTGTGCCCATCAGACCTCAAAGTGCCACAATAAACGTTTTCTGTATTCTTGGTTATTCCAGATTCGTTCTCTATGCTTTAAGTCTGTCTTTCGTGTTGCTGCTCTCAGGGTGTGAAAACGATCTCGAAAAGCTCAATAGCAGTCATAGTTGTGTTCGGTGCTACCTGAAGGGCGTGGATCTGACAGGGGCTGATCTGCAAGGCGCTAATCTTAACTGGAGCTTCCTAGAACAAGCGCGCCTAGATAATGCGAATCTGACTGATGCCAATCTAAACGGTGCCCGACTTGCAGGTGCCAGCTTGCAAAGAACCGTTATGGTCGGTGCGGATATTCGCAAAGCCATCCTGGTCGAGGCAATAATGAACAAGGCTGATCTACGCCATGCCAATCTAAGCGAATCAGTTATGAGTTATGCCCAGTTGACTGGAGCGGCCCTTGACAGGGCCAACCTGACAGCGGTTGTGCTGGATCACGCCGATCTGAGAGGGGCATCTCTGAGAAGTGCCGTACTGTTCCAGGCTGATCTGACAAGTGCCAATCTGTACCAGGCGGATCTGACGCTGGCGAACCTGCGCTGGGCCGTGCTTGAGCAGGCCGATCTGCGGGATGTTGACCTATCGTATGCAGATCTCGGTCATGCGAAGCTTGAATACGCTGATCTAACCGGGGCGCTGTGGATAGATTCGATCCACCGCTGTAGCAACCAGAATTGCGATGGAAAGGCCTATTGAGCGGCGGTTGAGCGGCGTAACTCGGTCAAACCGGTTCGGGTCTAGGTTGCGATTGCCAGTAACGAACGTTCAAGAAGCCGATGATCACGAGGTTAACGATATTGGCGGCCACACCTGTCAGGAATGCGTCAGCGTAGTGGCCGCTTAGATCAAAAAACTGACCGCCCAGCCAGCTTCCAAGTGCCATGCCGATCGTTCCAAACAACAGGACAATACCAATCCGCATGCCGATGCGTGTAGCTGGTAGTAGGTGGCGCATGATGATCGTATAGGCCGGAACGATACCGCCAAAGGCAAGGCCAAAATATATCCCGATCAGGTAAAGCTGAGTAATATCCTGAGCGAGTACAAATAGAAAGACTGCAAAGGCCTGGAGAAGTGATCCTGTGAACAGGGTCAATAGACCACCGATGCGGTCAGATATCCAGCCCCAGACCAGGCGGCTGACAATCGAGCAGGCAAGCGCCAGAGCCAAAACTTCAGCACCTTGTGCACGGGTAAAGCCGAGATCCGTCACGTGGGAAACCAGATGGACCGTGGGTATAGACATGGAAACGCAACAACCCACAATAGCGATAGACAGGAGACCGACGAGCAGGTTGGGGGACATGCCCAGTGAATGGACAGTCCGAATCGGCACTGTGGACGCAGTCATCACTTTGGCGGTGCCGGGCGGTCTACGTCGAAGCACCAGGGTGGCAGGAAGAAGACAGACGAGAAAAGCCCCATAGTACAGGAACGTGGTTCGCCACCCCAACGCTTCGGTGACCTGGGTAAACACAGGAATCCAGATTGCGCCTGCTACGCCCTGACCCGTGGCGACGATGCCCACCGCAAGGCCTCGACGACGATCAAACCAGTGTGTGATATTTGCAAGCAAGGGCACGAACAATGCGGAATTACCAAGTAATCCCATCAGAATCCCGTGGGCTATCAGAAAGGTAACAAAGCTTTGGCTGGTACCGGCAACAATGGTGCCAATGGCTGTCATCACTATACCCACCGCAGCGGGCAGTGCGACGCCGATGCGATCTGACCACCAGCCCATGAAAATCCCACCGACACCCATACCTAGAAAAAGGATCGAATAGGCAGAAGATGTGAATGATCTCGGCCAGCCGAATTCTGCTGAAATACTCTTAAGCGATACAATGGTGATGTAGTAGCTCGACGCACACATGGCGATAATGGCGAAAGAGACAAAGACCACCACCCAGCCGTAGCCGGTCTCTAACGTGGAGGAGTTTGTGCGAGCTATCAACAGGGTGTTCTGGCCATCATAGATGTGCTGGCGCTACAGATAGATCAGCGCGCGTAGACAGTATAGGTAATCGTGCTGTAAAAAAGTTGCTAATTAACAACAAGGCGATAACGGAACAATCAGCTCTTGTGAGTTAAGCTAGAGGCACCGGTTAATGAAAAACGAAACAAAAGAACTGATGCGGTTTGCTGAGTTACTGGCTGATACTGCTCGCAGTATTTGCCTGAAAGCGCTGCGGCACAAACAGAACTTTTCATTGAAAACCGATAACAGCATGGTAACAGAAACCGATCTAGCGATTGAGAGCAGACTGAGAGAATTGATCGGTCAGCGTTATCCAGAACACGGAATATATGGAGAGGAGTACGAAAACGAGAATATTGATGCCACACATGTGTGGGTCCTTGATCCTATCGATGGGACGACTGCATTTGTGGCGGGTATTCCTGTTTATGGGACCTTGGTCGGTCTGGCGCGTGAGGGCAAACCCTTTATCGGCATAATCGACCATCCCGCGTCGGATGATCGCTGGGCCGGTGTAACTGATGGAACCACCTGGATGAACGGTAAAGTGGTTCGAACACGAAAATGCGAGACACTGGAAAGTGCGTTCATGACTTGCAGTAACCCCGACTTTTTCGATGACAAAGAGTTGCTGCGATTCTCCAGCCTTCGCAATCAAGTGCTGTATACCCAGTACGGGGGGAGTTGTTACGCCTATGGTGTGTTGGCCTCCGGCCGGACCGATGTTGCGATTGATTCAAAATTGGATCCTGTCGACGTTTATGCGTGTGCTGCTGTCATCAGTGGCGCAGGTGGTCGGATGACTGACTGGTCGGGAAAAGCGTTGAGCCTCCAGTGGTCGGGTCAGGTACTGGCTTGTGGTGATCCTGAACTGCAGGCAAAAGTAGTCAACCTGTTGATAAGGCTCCAAGCGACGAACTGAAATCAGCCTTGGGGCGGCAGATTACGAATCCAAATTCAACGTGCTACAATTTCTGTGCAGTATCAAGTAATGTAATATATTACTTCTTTAAACAATTGAAACCTAGGAGGTTTTGGTAATGAAAGTGATGAAGCTACTCGCCGCTGCTGCGGTGATGATGGGTATGGCTTTTGCAGGGTCGTCAACTGCAGTGGCCGAAAGTACCCTGGATATTGTGAAGAAGCGAGGTCACCTGCGTTGTCAGGTGGGTCAGCCTTCACCTGGTTTTTACAATCTGGACAAAGACGGCAACTGGTATGGCAGTGACGTAGCAGTTTGTCAGACGATCGCTGCGGCGATTTTTGGTGATTCCAGCAAGGTGGAGTACCAGTCAGTCTCTACACCTCAG